>JBPCIR010000105.1:0-6851 GCA_051006095.1 Rubrobacter sp.
AGTAACCCAGGATCCCGCCGGGTGTTTTGGTGGGCCTAGGTCAGAGCCACCTCTCCCAGAAGATACCCGCGACTACTACTCGATGCGTCTATCTGGATCACCTCCTCTCGCGTGCCTTCAACTCCGCGAAGTTTACTACCGCGTGTCGTATCCAGCAAGGGTGCTCCCGAAGATTAATTCTCTTCCAGGCGAAGCCTCATGAGGTCGAAGGCCCTGTTCGCGCTCCGCTCGCGGATCGAGTCCCTGGAGCGGGCCCACGCGGTGAGGTCGATTTTCTCCGCGAACGTGGCTTCTGAATCGGAGATCCCTACGAAGACGAGCCCGACGGGTTTCTCCTCCGTCCCGCCGTCAGGACCTGCTATTCCGGTGACCGAGAGCCCGTAGTCGGCGCCTGAGACCCTGCGCGCGCCCTCGGCCATCTCGCGCGCCACAGGCTCTGAGACAGCGCCGTGGTCCATGATCATGGCGTGCGGCACCCCGAGCAGGATCTCTTTGGACTCGTTGGAGTAGGTAACGAACCCCTCACCGAAGTATGCAGAGGATCCCGGCATGTCCGTCAGGCGCTTGGCGAGGAGGCCTCCCGTGCAGCTCTCTGCGAGGGCCAGGGTGGCGCCCTGCTCCTGGAGCAGGCGTCCGACCGCTCCTTCGAGGGTCTCGTCGCCCTCGCCGAAGTAGTAATCGCTGAGGCGGGCGATGACCTCCTTTTCGACCGGCGCTATCTTCTGTTGCGCCTCCCTCTCGGTGGCGGCCCTGGTCGTGATACGCAGGCGCACCCTGCCCTGGCTCGCCAGTGGGGCGACCGTGGGGTCGGTGGCGTCGAGGAACTCCTGGACCTTCTCCGCGAGCGCGGACTCCCCGATGCCGGCGAAATGGAGGGTCTTGGAGACGATGGAGCCCTCGCTGCGGGCCCGGAACAGGGGCTCGAGCGTCGCCTCGAACATGCTCTTCATCTCCGTCGGCACCCCTGGGAGCGTGGCGAAGAGGGTCCCTTCCCACTCCACGAGCGCCCCCATCGCCGTCCCCACAGGGTTTGGGATGAGCTGCGTTCCCTCAGGGAAAAGGGCCTGCTTGTAGTTGTTGGCCGTCGGCTCGCGGCCGAACTTCGCGAACATGGTGTCCACGTGCTCCCGAGCCTCCTGGTACTCGACCATCTCGCGGCCCGTCAGGGTCGAGATGCAGGCGTTGGTCAGGTCGTCCGAGGTCGGGCCGAGCCCTCCAGTCGTTACGACAAGGTCGGATCTGGAGGCGGCCTCGCGCAGGGCAGCGACGATCCTGTCGGAGTTGTCCCCGACGGTGGTGTGGCGGTAGATACCCACCCCGAGCGCGGCGAGTCGCTGGCTGATCCAGACCGTGTTCGTATCCACGAGGTCCCCGAGGAGCATCTCGGTCCCTACGGTCACGATCTCGGCGCTCTCTATGTTTTTTCCATCGTGCACGCAGGTATTCTACAATCCGCCGAATGGATGACCATGCGAAAACCCACACGCTCCTCGACGAGGCCGACGCCTTCGCCCGTTCTCGGCTCTCGAAAGCGCGCTACGAACACACCCTGAGGGTGGCCGACACCGCCGAGGACCTGGCGCTGGCCCACGGTCTCGATGCGGACAGGGCGCGGCTGGCCGCCCTGCTGCACGATGCCGCCCGCGAGATGGGACCTGAGGAATTCCTGAAACTGGCTGACAGGTGGAACCTTCAGGTAGGAGATCCGGAACGGCAGAGCCCGAAGCTCTTGCACGGGCCCGTGGCCGCCGGGCTGGCAAGGCGCGAGCTCGGCATCGATGACGGGGAGGTTCTGGATGCGGTCATGGCCCACACGACGGGGAGCCCTGGGATGGGGCCGCTCGCGCTCGTCCTTTACGTCGCTGACAAGATCGAACCAGCCCGCGACTACCCGAGCGTGGTACGCCTGCGCCGCCTGGCCAGGGAGGATCTCGACGGGGCGGCCCTTGAGGCGTTGCGGCGCGCCACGGCCCACAACGAAGCGCGAGGGAAGGCAACGCACCCTGCGAGCAGAAAGACGCTAGATCGGCTGGAGGCCGATCGCACCGCGCAATCCCGGATAGAGCAATAGCAGGGCGTAGAGCGTGAAGGCAAGGGCAACGAGGGCCACGGCGACCTCGACTGCTCCTCCTGACCTGACCCCACCGGGTAGCAACCTTATCGGCTTCCCCACGGGCCAAAAGAGCGGCACACCGCGGGTGTTGAGCGCGTCGGCGAGGATGTGCGAAGCGTAGCCGGCGATGAGGGCGAGGACGAGGTTCGGAAAGCCTCTCAACAGCAGCCAGACCGTCAGCGAAAAGAGGAAAACACCTACCAGCGAATGGGTCAGGGTGCGATGGCCGACGGTCCTAACGAGCACGAAAGACGTCGTCCTCAAGGCCCAGCTCAGGGGTCGGCTCAGGAGGTTGAGGGTAGGGTTCTTCATCCGGCTCAGTCCGTTGCCCAGGGTGCTGCGCGGGTTGTCTACGTCGGGCAGCCAGGCCGCGACGACGGCGGCAGGGTAGACGTAGGCGGGCGGTTCGGCCCCTGTAACGAGCGCGGCGCCGGCCAGGGCCGCAACCCCGAAGACGGCGTGGGTGGTCGCATTCAATCCGGCCGCAGTCTAGCAAGCTTGTAGGGACGGTTCGCGAACCGCCCAACGACGACCATCACGCTAGGAACCTGAGGAACCGAAGCCGCCTTCCCCCCGGCCGTCGGTCGCCGATTCCAGGAACTCTACCTCGGCGAAGGCCGCCGCCGCCACCCTTACGAGGACGAGCTGCGCGATCCTGGTCCCCGCCTCGATCAGGCATGTCTCCTCGCGGTCGTGATTTATGAGGGGGACCTGGATCTCACCACGGTAGCCAGAGTCTATGAGACCCGGCGTGTTGACGAGGGAGATCCCATGCCTCACGGCGAGGCCGCTGCGCGGCAGCACGAGCCCCGCATAACCCTCAGGTATAGCTACAGAGATCCCTGTCCGCACCAGCGCCCGGGCTCCCGCCGCCAAATTCACCCTCTCGACGGAACGCAGATCATAGCCAGCATCCCCCTCATGGGCGCGCTCGGGCATCTCCGCCTCAGGCACAAGGCGACGAAAGGGAACTTGCAGCGGACGACTCGGGCTCATCCGGAGAATGGTAGCACCGGAAGGTTTCAGGCTACAGGCTTCAGGGGATCTAGGCGATTCGCCGTCGCGTAAAGGTCACGTACAGAAAATGCCTGATACCTGATGCCTGTAGCCTTCTGCTGCTATCCTTTGTTCATGAGCGAGCAGAGACGAAGGTATCTCGTAACCTCCGCGTTGCCTTATGCCAACGGGCCCTTGCACGTCGGCCAGATCTCGGGCGCTTACCTGCCCGCTGACGCGTTCGTGCGCTATCTGCGGGCGCGTGGCGAGGACGTAGTCTACGTCTGCGGCACCGACGAGCATGGTGTGCCGATCACGCTGACGGCAGAGCGCGAGGGGAAGGACCCGCAGGAAGTCGTCGACTACTGGTGGGCGCACATGAAGGAGACCTTCGAGCGATTCGGCATCTCCTTCGATAACTTCTCGCGCACCTCGACCCCGCTTCATGCGAAGAACACCCAGCTGTTCTACCGTAAGCTCAAGGAGGGTGGCTACATCTCGGAGGCGGAGTCAAAGCAGATGTACAGCCCTACCGAAGGCCGCTTCCTGCCCGACCGGTATGTCGAGGGGACCTGTCCCGTGTGCGGCTACAAGGAGGCGAGGGGGGACCAGTGCGACAACTGCGGCTCGTGGTATGAGGCGTACGAGCTGATCGAGCCACACTCCAAGGTCACGGGCGGGCCTGTCGAGGTCAGGGAGACGACACACCTCTACCTCGACCTCCCCGAGTTCTCCGAGAGGCTGAGGGAGTACGTCGCCGGACAGGAGCACTGGCGCGCTTCGGTCAAGAACTTCATCCTCGGCATCATAGACGGCGGCCTCGAGAAGCGGCCCATAACGCGGGACATCCAGTGGGGCGTCCCCGTCCCCGAGCCAGGCTTCGAGGACAAACGCTTCTACGTGTGGTTCGACGCCTGCATCGGCTATGTCTCCTCGACGATGGAGTGGGCTGAGAACGTCGGGGAGCCCGACAGGTGGAGAGAGTACTGGCAAGAGCCCGAGAGCCGGCTCATCCACTTTCTGGCGAAGGACAACACGGTCTTTCACACTGTGATCTGGCCGGCCCAGCTCATGGGCACGGCAGAAGACGGCGAGGAGCCTTTCGTCCTCCCCTACGACGTGCCTGCCAACGAGTTTATGAACCTGGAGGTCGTGGTCGACGGGGAGCGGCGGGCGATGCAGATGTCGACGAGTCGCAACCTCGCTGTCTGGCTGCACGAGGCCTTAGAGCGCTTCCCCGCCGACCCTCTGCGTTTCTACCTGGCCTCGAACCTGCCCGAGACCGGCGATGTGGTGTTCTCCTGGCGGGAGTTCCAGGGCAGGGTGAACTCGGATCTGATCGGGAACCTCGGCAACTACATAAACCGAGTCCTCTCTTTCGCCGAGAGGTACTTCGACGGCGAGGTGCCACACCCGGAGGAGCTATCTGAAGACGCCGTGGCGGTTCTGGAGGATTTCAAAGAGTTGGAGGCGCGCTACGAGACAAAAATGCTCGCTCCGAGGCCCCGCGAAGCACTCGCAGAGCTCCTGGCTATGGGCAGGCGCGCCAACCGGTTCTTCGACGCGTCGGCCCCCTGGAAGACCCGCAAGGAGGACCAGGAGCAGACCCTCCTCACGCTGTATACCTGCTCCGTCCTGCTCGGGTCCATCGCCTACCACGCCGCACCATACGTCCCCGAGGCCGTCGGGCGGCTAGAGGAGTTCTTCGACGGCCCCATAGCCCGCGTCTCGGACTTCGATGAGCTGCCGAAAGGCTACCGCGTCACCGGAGCGAAACCGCTGTTCCGTAGGATCGAGGACGATGAGGTCGCGACGGCCGAGGGACAACTCTCAAGGGCCGTCCGCGGCGAGGCGGGTTAGGCCCCTCTTGCAGATCTATGCCTTGCGGTTCTTGGTCGATACGGTGTACGTGCCGTCGGGGAGTTCCCCCAGATCGTAGTCGCCGAACAGGATGGGATCCACGGTCCGCAGGCACAGGAAGAGGCGGAGGGCCAGGTTGCGGATCTCACTCTCCGCGTGCGCGTCGGCCCGCATCTCGATGATGTGCCGTAGGGCTCGCACGTTCCCCGTGAAGACCATCGGGGCTTCGGTCTCGTTCGGGAGCAGCGAGCGTGCGGTCTGCTGCACCTTCTTCCTCGCGTCTGTCCTGTAGTCTGCGGTGAGCATGCTCGCCCCGCCCTCCTGGCGCTCGAGCAAGAGTTCGGCCATCGCCTCGTACTCGGCCGCTGCCCTGTCGGCCCGCTCCTCGAAGGTCCTGTGCAACTCTTCATCTTCTTGGTATTCGGGACGTTCTACGAAACGAAGCACGGCCCCGCTAACATAGCGTTGTGAGATCTGGGAAAAAGCGGTGCCGGCTCTGTGTCGTACCAGCTCGTGTGTGACGCTGCGGCTGATGCCGTAGAGGAGGAAGTTGAAGCTGGAGTGCTCAAGAACCGACCCATGTCCGGCCGAAGTCAGACGCTCGATGTAAGCGGCGGCGTTATCGTTGGTCGTTCTGCGGGGGCCGAATGATGCATAACATGCTTGGCCAGCCGTCTTACAGAGTTGGGAAGAGTCCGGCAGCCTGGTTGGGTCGTCGAGGTACTCAGTGAAGCGGAGGTCAGGGTCGAAGCCTTCGAGGAACCCTCCGAGCCCCGCGACGTTGGTCTGGGGTTTCGCGAGGAGGACGACACCTGGTCTCTTCAGATAAGGAGTTCCGGCATTTGTGTGGTGGACGTGGGAGTGGATGGTGGGGAAGCCGTCCTCGACGGCTCCACCCAACTCTTCGAATAGTTGCCGCGCCCGCTCGGTGTTACGCTCCGTTGTCTCCATGGGCTCCCTTCTCCTTTGGGCCTCCGGGGAGCACCTTAGCAGCCCGATTGGATCTGTTCTACACGGCCTCGGAGAGGGCGCGGCGCAGGGTGCTGGCGTAGCGGCCTGTGCGTATGGTCCTGAGAGCTTTGATCTCGACCTGACGCGCCCGCTCCTGGGAGATGCCGAGCTCCTCGGAGACCTCGCGCAGGGTGAGGGTGTTGCTGCCGTCGAGGCCGTGGCGCATCTCGATGATCCTGGCCTCCCGCTCGGGAAGGGACCTCACGGCCTCGACGAGCGCCGACTCCCACTGGCCGACCTCGACGCGGGCGTAGTCGTCGCCGGAGCGCTCGTCAGGGAGCAACTCGCCGAGCTCGGAGCCTTCGTCGGCGTTGATCCTGGCGTTGATGCTGGAGATGGGCTGGCTTACCTCGCGCAGACGCCTGGCCTCCTCCGGTTTCACGCCGAGCCTCTCGACGATCTCCTCCTCGGTCGCGTCGCGGCCGAGTTCGAGGCTCAGGGCGTTCTCGGCGCGTCGCAGACGGTAGAGAGCATCGACGACGTGCGCGGGCAGACGGACGGTGCGGGCATTGTCGGCGACGGTGCGGGTAACGGCCTGCCTTATCCACCACGTCGCGTAAGTCGAGAAGCGGTTGCCCATCTCGGGGTCGAACTTCTCGACGGCCCGGATCAGACCCGCGTTCCCCTCCTGGATCAAATCCTCGAAGGGCACGCCACGCCCCCTGTACTTCTTGGCGATGGAGATCACGAGCCGCAGGTTCGACTCGATGAGCTTCTGACGGGCCCTCATGTCCCCACCGCGGGCCCGCCTGGCGAGATCCTTCTCCTCACCGGCGTCGAGCAGCCTGCCGCCACGCACTCTGCCCAAATACTGTGTGAGAACGTCTCGTGCTTCCATCATTACGTCGTCTCCCCTCTCTTAGCTGGTCAG
>JBPCIR010000106.1:0-15437 GCA_051006095.1 Rubrobacter sp.
AAGGCTGCCAGGGGCATTGCCAGCGTCGCCACGATCGAACCGCCCACCCATGCCCCCCACGTGTGCGACCCTGTGAACGCCCCGGCTACCAGCGCGCCCTCGTGGATCACCACCCCTTCCAGGTAATAGGCTACGGTAGCCGTCATGAACACCAACCAGAAGTGGCCGCGCACGAGCTCGTTGCTGCGTCGCGTCGCGGCGAGGGGCCCGATCTCTTCCTCACGAATCACCGGCGTGGTCAACGACCAGCGCGTGTACAGCCACATTCCTGGGATCACCAGCAGGCCGATCGCAATGGTGGTTACAGAGAGGGAGATCAACGCGGCAACGAGGACACTCGAGACGAAGGGTGCGGCCCCGATCAGGTCGTCGAGCACCCCCCGCAGGCCGAGGCGCTGCTCTCCCCGATGGGCCTTTCTTACGATCCCCTCGGCGTATACCAGGTAGAGGTAGTAAGCGATGTAGGCGGTCACAACGGTGAGGACCTGGTCCAGCAGGGGTCGACCCTCGATGAGGTACGCGGGGATCTCCCCGAGGGCACCGAGCACAGCGGCAGGCGCGAGCACCGCCAGAGGGTACCTCCCGATGATCGCCAGGGCCGCCAACCAAACGCCCCTGATAGTGTCAGCCTCGCCCATCCGCCCGCGCATTCTCGCTCAGCACGCGGCACATGGCAAACGCGCCGAGGCGCACCTCGCGTCCTCTATTCCCTTACCTGGAGGCCCTGTAGGTCGGAGTGCGGCCTCACCAGGGCGGTGAGCACGGCCACGCCTGCGAACGAGAAGAATGCGGTGGTCGGGCTCGTCGTTCCCGCCAGGGCTCCGGCTACGGGAGAACCGACCACCTGTCCTACCGCGATCAGGAGAAACCCGGCTCCAAGCCCGGCGGATGGTCTCTCTCGAAAGACACCAACCGACCACACCAGGACCACGCCGGTCAGCAAGATGTAGGTCGAACCGAAGAGCGCCGCGCTGGCATAAGCCAGAGGAAGCACGCCGGGAGCGACGGCGAGCAGCGCCATCGAGCCGGCCATCGAAACGAGCGCGCCGCGCAAGACTGCCGCGAGCCCGAAGCGCCGCACCAGATCTCCCGCGGCGCCACCGGCAAGCCCGGAGACCCCGATGACCGTCCAGAAGAGGGTGGACCCCGTCTGGCCGAGCCCCCCCACCTGCACCACGAGGTCGCGCGAAAAAGTCCAGTACACGGCGCTCGCGAAGCCCAGGCCGAAGGCTGACACGAAAAGCGGCAAGGAGCGCGAGCGCACGCGGGCGCCCACCAGGTAAGAGAAGGACAGGCGCGTCCTCCCTGAACCATCGCCTGCCTCGGCACCGTCTTCGTCCTGGTCCGCCACGGCCTCGCGAGGCATCACGGCGGCGTTCCACGCCAGGACGGCCAGTCCCACGAGCGCGAACGCGACCCACGCCAGCCTCCACTGCCCGCTCAAGAGCAGCGCCGCCGGTCCGGAGAGGGCGACCCCCACGCTGGTGCCGCTGTTGATGAGGGCGTTGGCCCTGTCCTGCAGGCCGTCGCGGATCGTACGCGCGACGGCCTCGCCCATCGGCGGGGAGGCGAGCCCCGTGCTGCTGCCGCCCACCACTATCCCCAGCGCCAACACCCACGGGGCGGGCGCGCCGGCCACGACGGCCATGCCCACGACCGCAGCCGTGCCAGCGGCGACCGCCATCCATCGCGGCCCCGTCCTCGAGGTGAAGACCAACGAGATGACGACCGCGACGCAGTAAGCGAGATAAGACCCTGCTCCGATCGCTCCCAGTAGAGAAGGGGAAAGATCGAAAGCCTCGCGCATCTCAGGCAGGAAGAGTCCGTAAGCGAAACGGGCGAGGCCGTAGGTGACGGCGATCAAAGCCAGCCCCGGCGCCACCAGCCATGCAATCCCCTCCTCGCCACGGGGAACCCGCCCCCCAGCACGGGACTCAGGCCCCCCCACCGGCACCCCGCCTTCCCGTCCGATGGGCCCGCACCCGCCCGCCGTCCGTGCTCCGCCCCACTGCCCCGCTAGTTCGGGACGCGCTGCGCCCCCTCCGGGTGTTCTTCCCGACCGGCGCGTACCCGCGTCCCACGGCGATCCCGAGGTCTACCTCTTCTACGAAGCAGACGAACCTCCTCGTGATCCCGACGAGCTTCCGAAGCGCACCATTCATCCAATCACCTCTCCGGTCTGCCGACACCAACTACACAGACCTGTGCACTTGGAAGAAGATTATAGGTACACAGACCTGTATAATCAAGGGGGTCGAAGCGAGATGAGCATTGAGGACCGGGCGATGGGGCGGGCGGCAGACGGAGTAGAACGTTCGAAGCGGAGGAGACCTGGGGCGGAGCGGCTCCTGGAGGCGGCTTCCTATCTATTCTACCGGGAGGGCATAAGGGCAGTCGGCGTTGACACCATCTCGGAGCGGGCGGGGGCCTCCAAGAGGACACTCTACAACCGATTCGGGGGCAAGGACGAGCTCATCGCCGAGTACCTCCACCTCCGCGACGAGAGGTGGAAAGCGTATCTGCAAGGCGTAACCGAAGCTGTAGTCGAGCCCGCGGAGAAGCTCCTGGCGGTTTTCGAGGCATACGAGGAGTGGTTGGTGGGGGAAGATTTTCGGGGCTGCGCGTTCGCCAACGCTGTGGCCGAGATCCCGGACCCGGACCACCCGGCCCGCGTCGTCGCCCGGCGGCACAAGGAGGGGGTCGAGGAGCACCTGGCCGTCCTGGCGAAAGGGGCGGGGTTCGACGAGCCCCGGATCCTCGCTGAGCGGCTGCTACTGTTGCTCGAGGGTGCCGCCGCGACGGCGGCGATGCGCCGCAGCCGCGAGCCCCTCGTTGTGGCGAGATCCCTCGCTAAGGAACTGCTTGACGCCCGATCTCGCTGAGGTCACGCTTATCGGTTCCTCGCGGCCGAAAAGCCCCCGTTCTACACCAACCCAACGGCGAGCGCACCAGCCTCGGTCGAGTCGGGAGCCGAGGGTTCTCTCTTACTTCGCGGAGTTTCTGCCGCTATTCGCTCCGCGCCGGCCTTGCGCCCACTATGGCCAGGTCTCCAACCTCGAAACCTTCCACTACTGGGCCGTCCCCTCCTCGACGATCCGTATCTCTTCGTCTGTGAGCCCGTACAGCTCGTAGACGAGGCGGTCTATTTGGCGGTCGGTAGCTGAGATCTGGTGCCCGATCACCGTCCTCTCACGCTCGATCCTCGCCCCCGCAAGCCGCTCGTGCAACTCCAGCATCCGCCCCACCAGCTCAACCATCCGGTCGTGCCGCGCCGCGTCGTCCGGATCGGAGAAGTCTATGGTTCGGATTGGGACTTTGCCCAGTACAGTGGTCTTAACTTCGAAGAAGTTGTTACTCTTAGGTGGAGCAATCGAACGATGTAAATAGAGCAAGAGCGACGAGTTTAGCAAGCCAAGTATGTATTCTAAGCTTTCTCCTATCCCGTCACGTAGGATTATGGCTTTCAGCTTGTTGTTGATGAAGAGACCTTCTCTACATAAGGTGAATTCTCCTCTTGAAGCAATCTCAGGACCTACAAGCTTAGGTGAGGTATACAACTCCGGCGTCCGAGGGCACCACAATTCGTACCAATTCTTCCTGGATTTATCAAAGTAAGATCTTCCCTTCAGTAATCGTCTCGAACTTTTCAGATACTCCCAAGTGTTCGGCGCGAGTTGCGCAAGTGCGGATTCACTAAGTACAGCGCCTGTAGAAAGGATGTATGGATAGATTACAAAGTTACTCAGGTCTACGTGTCTCACGGCCTGATACCGGTGAACATCCTTTCCTTTGGCTAAAGGATATGCTGGAGGTCTTTCTAATCCTAAGGTTCGAACAGCGTCGGTAGGGACAAAGAACACTTGATCTTTGCCACTATGGATTCCTTCGCTGGCATTCTTTAGAAGCGTCTCCAAACCTGGAAAAGAGTCGAAGAGCTGTTGGGAAAGCCGCGCTTCCATTTTGTCAAGCAAATACCATTCCGATGATGTGTGAAACGCTTGGGCTGGGACGATTAGCCGATTCACGCCCTTGAGTTCTTTTCCACTCAAGCCTTGAGCTAGCTGCACTGAACCGAGCCCAGTCCGATCAAATCTCGTTGCTGAAACATCGCTCTGTTCCCGTGACTTTCTAAGAATAAAGATGCCGACATAATTGAGTGGTCCTGCGAAGACTTGATTGGTGCCGAAATCTACGACCTTGTCTACTGAGCCTAGCTGTACGATCACTCTACGAAGGTCGCTACCGTACTCTCGGCGAGTAAACATGGACGGCAGTATGTAGCCAAGTAACCCATCATTTCTCAGTAACAGAAGTCCTTGCTCGACGAAGGGTACGTACAGGTCAAAACGCTTGGTAGCCGACGCGAACTTGTCGGAAAGGATTCGCTTTCTATCTTCTCCTAACAGCTTCACATCGACGTACGGAGGGTTGCCGATCACGGCGTCGAAGCCGGGGTTGTCTCCTTGGAAGACCTGTGGGAAGGACTCCTGCCAGTCGAAGACATTTATGCGGTAGTGTTCTTCTTCGTCGAGGAGCATCATCTGCTCGTTGTCGTAGAAGTCTGGGGCGATGAGGGAGTTGCCGCACTTTATGTTGGCGTCGAGGTCGGGCAGGGCGCGTTCCTGGAACATCCTTAGCTGGGTGGCTAGCGAGGCTTCGGACTCGCCTTCGAGCACCTTGAGGAGCAACGAAAGCTTGGTCACCTCGACGGCCTGCGGGTCTATGTCCACGCCGAAGATGTTGTTCAGTAGGATGCGTCTCTTCTCGTCTATGGTCAGGTGGTGTTGGCCGCCCGGGCCTTCGTATAGGCAGTCCTTCCACTTCTCGAGGCCGTCTTCCACGTAGCGGTCGCGGTGCCAGTCGAGCAGGTATCTGTAAGCCCCGATCAGGAACGACCCGGAACCGCACGCCGGGTCTACTATCCTGAGCCTGCTCGCCCCGCCGCGTGGTCCAGGCCGCTTGCCTTCGAGCAGCTTCCCTACGGTCTTCTCGACGATGTAGTCAACGATGTAGGTCGGGGTGTAGTAGACGCCGCCTGCTTTGCGGACCTCGGGCTTCTCCTCGACGGTCGCAGTATGTCCGTCTTCCAGACGGATCACACGCCCAAGAAACTGCTCGTAGACCTGACCGAGCACGTCTACGGGCAGCACGGAGAACTCGTAGGGGCTCTCCGGGTAATAGAGACCGCGGATAATGCCCTTGAGCACAGTGTCGTTTATCTCGATGGCCGGGGTGAGGCGGTCCGGCTCCTCGTCGCGCCCACGCTCGGTGCGGAAGTGGAACAGGCCGGAGTTGTAGCGGTCGTCGGCGTCGCGGAAGATCTCGCACAGGCGAAGGTAAGTATCGCCGCCGTTCAGCAGGGCCATAAGGCGTCCGTAGTCCTCGATGCCGCGGTCCTCTGCCATCCTGAGGAAGATGATCCTATCTATCGTCATCTGGACGGCGAAGTTGAGGCCCCTGGTGTTAAGGTCGTTACGGGCCGCGATGTCGCGGGCGAGGTCGCTCCTCCAGCCTTCGATCTCATGCAGGAAAGCCGCGTCGACTGTCTCCTTCCCGCGCCGCTTCCTGTTCTCCTCGGCGTAGCGCTCCAGAGATCCATCGAGCACAGCCTCGCGCGAGAAGATCGAGGAGATTCTCTCCCACACCGCTTCGTCTGTGTAGCAGTCGTAGGTAAAGAGCGCCAGCCGCGCCGTCGTCGCCGAGTCATCCTTCTCTGGCTCGGAGCGGCAGTCGTAGATCGCGAATTCCTCGAAGTCCGTCAAGACCGAGAGCGGCAGCCGCGCAGACCACGCGTAGCGCCTGAGCTGCACAGCAGGGGCCAGGTCCCCCGCGATGTTGACAGAGGGCTTCTTGGCTTCCAGGAAGAAGCGGCGTCGCCCGCCAGCGTAGAACCCGTAGTCGGGAGCCTTCGTCCCGCCCCCTACCTTGACCCGGTCCTCGTAGACAACGTCCCTGTACGCCTCTGGCCGTCCTTCGCGGTTCTCCACATCCCACCCGAGCAGCCCGAGCAGAGGGTTTAGAAAGTCTACCCGCGCCTGCGCCTCGTTGTACCTCCCGGAACGGTACGAGTCCCGGTCGCGATCGAAACGCTCAACAAGAGCGTGAAGCTCTGCCAGTACGCTCATCAGGTAGCCTCTGTCATGGACCCAGGTACGAACACGCTCGCTAGCATCCCTCTCCCTATTCGCCTCATAGCCGGAGGTAATTCTAATGCACGAACTGATGAAGCAATTATCCCTTGATTGTAGGTAATACATCCGGTAAAACACCTTCGTGGGAGGTAGAGACCGGATGCAGCAATACACCATCAAAGAGTTTCAGCGCGACTATCCCGATGAAACCGCCTGTTTAGAGCGACTTAGAAGCCGCCGCTATCCCGATGGCTCTACTTGCGAGAAGTGCGAGCGCATTACCAAGTACCACCGCGACGCGGGCCGTAAGTCCTACTCTTGCCAATGGTGCGGGCATCATGTCCACCCGACGGCGGGAACGATCTTCCACAAGTCTGCTACCCCTCTACGGTTGTGGTTCTACGCGGTGTTTATGATGGCGCAAACCGGCTGCAGCATTTCTGCCAAGCAGCTAGAGCGCGAGTTGGGTGTTACCTACAAGACCGCGTGGAGGATGTTCAACAAAATACGCTCGATGCTTCAAGACGACGGCCACAAACCTCCTGGCGGCACAAGCACCGCAAAGACGGGCGGCCGAAGTTTCTGACAATGCTCACTCGGGTGTCCGTGCCTAGCGAATAAACGTTACCCGACATAGTTCATGTTCGGCTATGGGGTCGAAATCGGGATGGTCCGCCGTCAGCGCGTCTGCGTCTAACCGATTCGCCAGGGCTACCACGAAACAATCTGCAAGTGGTAGGTGGTTCATGCTGGCCTTGTATGAGGCTACAGAGCGCCAAAACGCTTCGTCCAGGTCTTCTCTAACCACCAACCCCTGGTCCCGCAGGTCTCGTACTGCGGACTCCGCTGCGTCCACGCCAGAACGCTTCACGGCCTTGTAGTAGACCTCGCACAGATTGATAGCATGGACCATGCAAGGCTCTGACTCGTCTTCGAGGCGGCTTTCGACCTCATCCGCGCCGGTTTCGCCTCGCAGGTAGGCAATCATTGCGCTGGCGTCCAGCACGGCGGTTATGGCTACCGATCCTCCAATTCGACCTCTCGCCTCTTATCCTTGATGAATTCTTCGCTACTCGGGAGACTGTCGGCGTACTTGCCCTTGATCGGCTGACTTACCTTGTCCAACGCGTCTTCAAAAACACCCTCGGTGAACTCCCCGAACTGCTCCTCCGTCTCAGGGGGGATCTCGACCGGTTTCCCGGTCCACACGAACGTAGCTACACGATGACTATGCCCGCCAAACTCTGTCGGGCCGTCAGTGTCGCGTGTTGGCTCTCTGAGCATCATGCTTCTCTTTCCTCTGCTTCGTTTGTTTCGGGCGGATTGTGTACGTAGAATGGCAGCGAATTCTCGGTTCTCTTATCGACCGTGATGGAGAACTCGTAACCTCCAGCTTTTGGAAAGGGAACGTTCTCCAGGGGAAAGATTGGGGCAGCGAAAGAGCGTTCCCCGACTCGTCGTGCGTGTGGCACCTTGAATATGTCATGCCACCGCTGTTGTAGATTCCTGTCCGCGTCAAAAAGATGAATCTCGATGAGCTTATCTTGGCCGAACTCAGGGGTTTCCGCCTCACAGAAGACAATGAGATACAAAAGCGGCACATAGGCCGGTAGAGCCGTAGGCAGAGCCTCGGTAAAGACGCCCAAGATGTCGAGATCATTGGTGTCCTCGTTTGCTCTTACGTCCCGCGCCGCGATCACCAGATTGACCTTCACGGCATGTACCCCTTCCGCATAGAACCGAATCATATCATCCGATTACCTACAGTCAAGGGATAATTTCCGTGGACTAGTGAGGCCCGAGAGCTCCCGCGCAGGAACCGGGTCAGTCTGCGCCCCCTGTGGCGAGCATGTCGAGGGCGACGGCGGCTGTCCAGGATTGCTCCCTGGAGCCGAGCGCCTCGCCGGTGAACGGTTCGAAGTACTCTGCGAAGCCTCCCTCTGAGAGCTCCTCGAGGGTCTCACGGCGAATGCTCTGTGCCCTCTCACTCTCTCCCGCGCGAAGCAGCGACCACCACAGGAGCCAATTGGCGACGGGCCAGACAGGACCGCGCCAGTAGCTCCGCGGGTGGAAGCCTGGCTCTTCGGGGCTGGTGGAAGGCGGCAGTGAGTGGCGCAGCCTGGGGTTGCCCGCGAAGGCCTGCGAGTCGAGCGTCCCGACGAGGTCGCGGAGCCGTGAGCGATCTAGGCCTCCGGCGATCAGGGGCGCGAACCCTGCAATGGTGCGCACCTTCAGGGGCTCGCCAGCGAGTACGTCGTGGTCCAGGCAGAGGCCGAGGTTGGGGTCCCACTGCTCTTCTAGGCCTGCGCGGCCGCGTTCGATCCAACCCTCTATAAGCGCCCTGTCCTCGCGCGGCGCTTCGATGACATCGGAGATCTCCAGCAAAGCCTCGTTGGCAGCGACGAGGATGGCCGAAAACAGGACATCCTTGACCAGGAATGGGTGTCGCTCGTAGATGTCGGCCTCGTCGTAGCGGACCCGCTTGAGAAGCTCGAGCAGCCACAGAAAGCGGTCGTACTCGCTGTCGGTCGGACGGTGCGAGGGATCGCTGACGTGCTTGAGGTCGTAGCGGGTGTATGAAGGCACCTCCCCGACGGAGATCCTCTCCAGGGCCGCGTCCCAGCGCGGGGAGTTGTCGGTGCCGCTCTCCCAGGGGTGGTAGATGGTCACAAGCCCCGAGCCCTCGGGGTCGCGGGCTGTCGCGAGGTAACGGTGCCAGGAGAACAGACGCCGGTAGTTGCCGGCGAGGAAGGAGCGGGCGCGGGTGACGCGCTCTTCGTCCTTGCCCCGAGAGGTCTGCCAGATTCGCCTGACGGCTATGGCGTGGACTGGCGGCTGGCACAACCCGCTGGTGCGCGGACCCGAAGGCGCGTCTTCAGAGAGCGCGGAGGAGTTCCAGCGCTCCGCGTCGGGGAAGTAGCTCTTCTCCGGAGCCTCGGGGTTGAAGACTATGTGGGGGATCTTGCCCGTCGACCACTGGCCGGTAAAGAGGGTCTCGAGCTCGTCCGTCGCCCGACGGTTGTCCACGTGCGCGAGGCCGAGCGCGATGAACGCAGAGTCCCAGCTCCACTGGTGCGGGTACAGGGAGGGTGCCGGTTTGGTCCAGGATTTCAGGCCGTTGCGGCGCAGGACATCCGTCGCGAGCGGGTTGACGCCATCGAAGCCGCCGGCCCGCGGCCCTTCAGAAGGGCTCTGTGGAAGCTCTTCCTCTCGCATGAACCGGTGGTACTAACTCCCGTCGACTAGGTCTCTACCCGCTCGATGTATACAACGGCCGGCCTGCCTTCAAGCCTACCCGATAGGTCCCCCGCTCAATCATCCCGCTCTTCCAGTTTCGAGATGTCTTCCTGATAGGCGTCCAGGGAATCCAGAAAGCCGTCGTAGGCGTCGACCGACTCCCGCGATAATTCCCTGAAGACTTCGCGCTGCTCCCTCGCCAACTCCTGAAGACTGCTGAGAGTCCTGCGGTTGAGCTCAGCCTGGTCGTCGAGCGTCTCGACCCAGTTCTCGAAAAACCTTCTGGAGAGCCTCATGCCGCTCTTCTGCGCTTCGAAAGCGTGGTCCACAGCCGCCTTGTACCCCTCGTGGGTAAAGCTGTCCGCTCGCTCCGAGGCGCCGCGGTTCCGCTGTTCGTCTCTCTCGTCCACTACAGACCTCCTTTCCCACCCATATGATACCCGCTCATTGTAAGCAATTCAGCACTTCAGCACGCTGCGGCCTTCGGCCTCGCTTGTCAGCCGGTCAGCTTTTTTGCTGAAGTGCTGAATTGCTGAACTGCGCTTGCTAGCATAGAGCCATGGTCGAGATCGGGGTCATAGGGGGCGACGGCATAGGTCCCGAGGTCGTGCGTGCCGGCATGAAGGTGCTGGAGGTCGCGGCGGGCGACGATCCCTCGCTCGATCTCGGCTTTACGGAGTTCCCGTGGGGCTGCGAGCACTACCTTTAGGACCCGCATTCTGACCAACAGGTATCCCGCTTATCTCCAGGACAATCTCATCCTCCGCTGCGACCCCGACCCTGAGTCCTAGCTTGCGGTAGATGTCCAGCCTCCGCTCTGCCCTTCTCCTCTCGCCCCCATCGGGAACGGCACGTGTAGGCTCTCCACCACGGTCGGTGAAGATGGAGTAGGTGTCGACGTGGCCGTCATTATCGACTTCAGGGATGCCATCCGGGGAGGGCCCGACACCAAGGAGGGCGGCACGTTCGAATCGCAAGAGGGAGCGCCTACGCTCTTCTGTTTCCCGAATGGAGGCGTCGATATCTTCTAGGGCAGCTAGTTCGCCGTCTATGGTGGCTATAGCTTCGTCTAGCTCCGCCAACTTATTCTCCCAACGATCCTTGGAGATTTTCAGATCGAAGTAGGCTTCTTCTACTCGGAACCGCTGTCCCTCGAGTGCCTCTCTTTGCTCGTAGAGTCTCATCCTCTTCTCCCCTGGGGAGCCACGGTGCGTATCCTTTAGATCTCGGACCTTTCGATCAAATGTAGAGTTGACGAAATCGACCCAGGTCCACCAATGAAGCGTATCCGCGAGGGTCTCCCCTACCCGCTGCTCCAGGTCCTCTTTGCGGAAGTGCTTGGTGTTGGAACAGGTACCATTTTCCCCGTTCGTCTTCCGGTCGGGGCAGATGTAATAGTAGTATTTCTTCTTTGCGGAGTTGGACGTCGCGTGGGTTTTGAGCCGGTAGCCACACTCCCCGCAGACTGCCACACCACCGGAGAGTTCCCAGATGAGCCCACCGTTGCTGGACGGGGTCCAGGTGTTGCCCTCTATCCTCCTGCGGGCGCGTTCTATGGTTTCGTTGTGGACGCCGCTATCGGGCACGGATACGGCAATCCACTCTGCCTCGGGACGTATTTCCTTGCGAACCCTCTGCTTGTAGCGGCGTACGCCGTCTACGTTCTCGGCGACGGTCGTGTAGGTCCGCTTCTCCTTGCCCCAGTATTAAGTGCCGGCGTACGTATCATTCAGGACGATGTCTCTGACGGTGGACCTATGCCAGAGTTTCCCTCCAGGGGTTGGGGCCGCTCGCTGACGAAGGTACCGGGTGGTCTCGGAGATAGAGTGCCCATCAGCGATCATCGCGAATATCTTCCTGACCCAGACCATCTTCTCTTCGTCGATGACGTAGGTTCGCTCGTCGTGGTCATACCTAAATCCATAGGGAGCTGGACCGGAGCCGGGAACCAGTCCCTCCCGAGCCTTGCGCATCCTCCCGCGTCGGCTCCTCTCTGCCGTCTTCGCCCGCTCGAACTTGGCTAGCTGATCCAGGATGCCTTCCGTGAGTTGCCCTTCGGGAGAATCGTCTCCCTTATCATTGAGGGCACGGAGCTTCGTACCCTGCTGGGAGAACTCCTCCTTGAGGATGTATATATAGGCGGGCTCACGGGCAAGCCGATCTCGATCCTGCACCAGAACGAGATCTATCCCACCGGCCGCAACCAGGTCTCTCAGTCTATCGAGACCGGGGCGGGGGAGGCTCGCACCAGAGGAGTGGTCCTCGAACTCATCGGCCACCTCGTAATTGTTCTTGTCGCAGTACTCCCGCAGGGCTTCGCGCTGCTGACGTAGGCTATACCCTTTGGTCTGCTCCTCCGTGGAAACTCGGGTATAGAGCGCAGCTTTCATACGTTCCTCTACATGCGATCCCATTACTTCCTCCTGACGTTGAACGACATCCCTTTTCCGTGTTTGCGGTAACTCATGTCGAGCGCCTGCCTCATCAGCTCGCTCTGGAGATCGCGCTTCATCCCGCCGATGCACACGCCCTCCTGGCTCCTTGCACGCTTCTGGCAGGGGACAGCGGCTACTTCCTCGCATCCTTACTGCGGGTGTTCTCCAGGGCGCCGAGGATGGCGTCGGTCACCTCCTTCGTGGTGGCCGTGCCCTTCAGATCCGGGGTCCTGACATCTGTCTCGCTGAGCACCCGCTCGATGGCCGAGACCACGCCCGCTGCGGCGTCCTCGTGGCCGAGGTGGTCGAGCATCATGGCACCGGACCAGATCTGGCCTATAGGGTTCGCGATGCCCTGCCCTGCTATGTCTGGAGCGGAGCCATGGACCGGCTCGAACATCGAGGGGTACTCGTCCTCCGGGTTCAGGTTGGCGGAAGGGGCTATCCCGATGCTGCCGGCGACTGCCGCACCCAGGTCGCTCAAGATATCGCCGAAGAGATTCGAGCCCACCACCACGTCCAGGCTCGCCGGCTTGAGTACGAACGCCGCCGCGAGGGCGTCTATGTGATACCACTCGGATTCGACGTCCGGATACTGGCTGGCCACTTCGTCGAAGACCTCGTCCCAGAACGGCATGGTGTGAATGATGCCGTTGGATTTCGTCGCCGAGGTCACGCTGCCCTCGCGGCCTTTGGCCAGCTCGAAGGCGAACCCTATGGTCCTGCGCACGCTCCTGCGGGTGAAGACCGACTCCTGAACGGCGAGCTCCTGCGGGGTACCGCGGTACATCCGGCCGCCGATCTCCGAGTACTCCCCCTCGTTATTCTCGCGCACCACGACGAAGTCTATGTCTTTGGGTTCCACGCCTGCCAGGGGACTCCTTATGCCATCGAAGAGTTTGACGGGCCTCAGGTTGATGTACTGCTCGAAGGTGCGCCGGATCGGTATGAGCAGACCCCACAGGGAGACATGGTCCGGCACGCCCGGGTAGCCCACCGCTCCGAGGAAGATCGAGTCGTGTTCTCGGAGTCGCTCCAAGCCGTCCTCGGGCATCATGCGTCCGGTCTCGGCGTAGCGCTCGCAGCCCCACCCGTACTCGGTCCACGCGAAGTCAAAGTCCCAAATCTCCCCGGCTTGCTCTAGCACCCTGCGGGCCTCGGCGACGACTTCTTTACCGATCCCGTCGCCGGGTATGAGCGCGATGTCGTGAGTCACTCTCTACCTCCTTGTATGTTGGTCTTGAGGGTTTCCCTGGGTTTCGCACCCAGGATCTGGGCGACCTTGCGGATGCTCGTTCGACCGGCGTCGTGGTAGCCGTTCGAAAGACGCGACCACTACGCATCTCCTGGACCCATTCGGGCAGTGCGCCCATTTGCAGGCCTAGTGTCATTCCGAGATCGAGTCCATAATGTTCTGTAGATTGGTGGCCCGCTTCCGGTTGACATCATCGCCAGCGTCCGTTCATTGTGTGGCCCGCCAACCTTCAAACAGGGACTCCTGCATCCCCTGCCGAGGCTCTCGTACTTCTTCACCGGAGCGTGGTCCTTGCTTCGAGCCGTAAGGCCGCACCACGCTGCGGGCGGTTCTGAAGAAATCTCGGTGAAACAGGCGCTCGTTATCGTAGGCCGACTCGGGTTGGGCCTCATTCCAGAGGCTCATGAGCGCTCGCCACGTGGGCATCCTGGACGTCCCATCCCCCCCAACCTCGGTGGCTACGGTGCGCCTGAGATGGTTCAGCACAAATCCGGTCAGTTTCAGGTTCCGTAAGGACAGTGCGCGTGGTATGCGCCCCAAAATCAAGACCTGCAAGAACCGATAATAGGCGGTAACGGTCTCTGCGGGAATCCACGGCTCTACTTCCAGGATGACGCGTCCGTAGCTGAGGTACTCACCGACCCGAAGACGATGCCGCACATCCGCAAAGATAGGCTCGGCAGATTGAGCCTCGTCGGTGAGCAAGAACCAGAGAGCCCGCTCCTGGTCCCAGTAACCCTCAGACTCCTCGGCCAGCCGCTCGCTCAAGTCCTCGAGTTCCTCGGGGGAAGGGAAGCTGGGTCGGCGGGCTTCTGGGGGATACCCATCCTCACGCCACTCCAAGTACTCCTCGGCCTCCGCCGGAGAGAGGGGCCGTCCATGTTCTAGGGCTTGATCGCGCAATCGCTGTACGCGCGGATCTAGCTCAGCTCTAAAGGCGACGTACTCACCGAGGACTCTAGGGCGCTCTAGCTCGTACTCGCTGTGCTGCGGCAGCTCCGGGTGCTGCTCTCCCCGATCGCGCTCTGGCAGAGCTGCTACCGACTCCATCACGTCCGCATAAGGAAGCAGCGCCTTGGCGTAGGCCACAAGCGTGTCCCTGGAGATCTCTTCGCGTAGTGCCTGTTGAACATGGCCACGGTACTCCAGGATCTCCCACACAGGGTCGGGGACGTCCCTCCTATCGAGCCTCCCTGCAAGCCATGCGCGAAGCCTGTGCTGATCCACTCTTTCGTCCATGGGATGTCATCACGCTCCTAACCAATTTTTCCCAGGATACATGTTGTGTGTTGTTTACTCTCCATCTATCTTGATATTATCTGATATAAGATTATACTTCGCCGCTAGTAAGGTCATTATAACTCTATCGCGTCTAAGTGCGAGAGGAGATCGATATGAAAGATAGTAGTTGGCAGTACGACCCCCTACGGCCGGAACCGGTATGGGGGAGAGTTCTAACTGACGCGGTAGTCGACACGATAAACATTCAATAGAGAGGAGTTTGAAGTGATCAATGAACTATTGATCGATCCCGACGACGGTAGCGTCGAGCCTGAGCTTTACTTCATCAGGCGCAAGGGAACGGCTGGGCTCACCAGGGCACTGCGGCGCAAAATTGCACCTAACGGGAGCATGGTATGCCTCTACCTGTTTTACGATCAGCTTTCCGCCTTTGAATACTTGGGCCTTTTAGGTCTGAATCCAGACGAGTGGGAATTCGCTAGTAGCAGGGAAGTCGGTGGAATAGCCTCGTTGTTGAAGAAGGCCTCGAAGCTTTCTATCCCCACGCCTACCCACATGTTGATCAACCCCCCCACAGTGTATGCTCCTTTGTTAGCCCAGACTATCGAAGACGCTATCGATTACTACGGGTCATCAACATGGGCTGAGCAGTGGAAAAGCGGCGGACCTAAACCACCTTTCTGGCTACTCGGTAACGAGGCGCAGCGGTATGTATTGGTTATACCCATCCCCGGTGGTAAGGCTGTTTGTTTATTCAAGACCGAGATGGACGCGGAGGGTTTCAGGCAGAGCGGCCGGGTGTCTGCTGATGAGTGGAAGTCCGACGGGCCCGTAGACTCTGCCCGTGGTGTACTCTCCCTCAAGGAGTTTTCTTATTTAGGGCTGTCTTACGCTGTCATCAACCCCCCTCCGGGTAATACTGGTTCCCTTAAACGCTTGGTGTGAGTTATCTGGCGAGAATTTGAGAGGAAGGTGCCCATTCGCTAGAGTCGGCTTGCTGCCCGATCCCCAAGGGAAAGGAACCGACTCCTCATGGTCGATGTGGACACCTTCCTCACCACACTCTACGTCATGGTGGACGACTTCTGCCACTCCCACCGCCCCAAACAGCGACGCCCCGGCCCCGAGGCCTCCCTC
>JBPCIR010000107.1:0-5682 GCA_051006095.1 Rubrobacter sp.
GCGGCCTTCGACCAGCGGCGCAGGGGCCAGGCGGACCCTCGAGTTCATCACCGGCCTGTACAAGGCTGCCATGACCGGCGAGCCTGTCCTCCGCGGCTCGATAGAGAAGGGCGACCCCTTCTACCACCGGCTGAACGGGGAGGAAGGGGCGCAGGGTTGAGGAGGATCGAGAACATCGAGGTCTTCCCTGTGCTCCTGCCGGTAATTGAGACCTTCCAGTTCGCCTCGGGGTCGGCCGGCGCAGCCGGCGGGGAGGCGCCGCACGTATTCGTCAAGGTAACAGACAGCGAGGGAGAGGTGGGCTGGGGCGAGGGCCGTCCCGTCCCGCAGTGGTCCTACGAGACGCTAGAGACCGTCGAAACGACGATCCGCGACCACCTGGCCCCCGCGATTCTCGGTCTGTCCGTGGCCGACCGGTGGGGTCTGCACCGCAGGATGCAGGCGACTATCGGTCGCGGTCCCAGCACAGGGCAGCCCATCGCCAAGGCCGCCCTCGACCTCGCGGTCCACGACCTCTGCGCGCGGGCGGCGGGGATGTCCCTGCGGACCTTCCTCGGCGGCGGCGACGAAAGGGACTCGGTGGAGCTGAGCTACACCCTGGGCGGTCACGACGCCGCGGCGGTCAGAGAAGAGGTCGCCGCCGCGCGCGAGGCGGGGTTCAGGCACTTCAACTTCAAGGCGGCACTGGCTTCGGGGGCTGACCCCGAGGTAGCCGGCGCGGTGCGCGAGGCGGCGGGGCCAGAGGCGTTCGTGTGGGCCGACGCTAACCAGGGTTACGGGCTGCACCAGGCGCGAGAGGCTGCGCCTCGCCTCGCCGCTGCGGGTGTTGACGTGCTCGAGCAGCCCTTGCCCGCCGACCGTATGCACCTGATGCGGCAGCTGAGGAAGAGCGTCCTGATACCCCTCGCCGTGGACGAGTCGAGCGTGAGCCCGACGGATTTCTTCGCGCACGCCGCGGAGGGATTGGTCGACTACCTAGTCGTCAAGGTGACCCGCAGCGGGGGCGTGTGGCCAACGCTGGCCCAGATCTCGGTCGCCGAGGCGGCCGGTCTGCCGCTGCTCGTAAGCGGCCTCACCGACGGCCTATTGACGAAGCTGGCCGTCTGCCAGGTCGCAGCGGCCTTCGGCTGCGCGGGGCCAGCCGCGCTAAACGGGAGCCAGTTCACCGAAGAGTCGTCCCTCTTTCCCACCAAGGCAGAAGTCGAGTCGGGCGGGACTGTGCACTTGCCTGACGCTCCTGGTATCGGGGTGTGGCCCGACGAGGAGGCGCTGCGGGACTATCTCGCGTACGAAAGGGGGCGCTGATGCGGCTCGCGCACGCGGTCGGCGAGGCCGTCGAGCTGTGCGAAGACCGGGACCTCCTGTTCCGTTACGTGTACGAGTCCGGGGTCGACCCCGCGGAATCCCCCAAGCCCTACTTCCATCCCCTGCGCACCCTGTCCGGGGAGGAGGTAACGCTCTTCCGGCCCCACGATCACCCTTGGCACACCGGCCTGGCGATGACCTCGGCCTACCTCTCGGGGGGGAACTTCTGGGGTGGTCCGACCTTCGTGCGGGACGAAGGATACGCGTGGCTCGAGAATCAGGGTAGGATCAGGCACGAAGCCTGGAACGAGATGCTCGGCGACGGGCCCTTCCTCGAAGAACGGCTGTCCTGGATTTCCCAAGCGGGAGAGACCTGGATCGAGGAGGTACGCGGGATCTCGGTCGGTGAGTTGGACTCTGCGAGAGGGTTCTGGAGTCTGGACCTCTCCTTCCGGCTGACAAACGTCAGAGAACAGTCCCTTACTTTCGGCTCGCCAACCACGGAGGGAAGGCCCGCGGCCGGTTACGGGGGGCTTTTCTGGCGGGGGCCACGCTCCTTCAGCGGGGGCGAGATACTGGCCGCGGACGGGCTGGAGGGACCGGAAGTGATGGGCAGGGCGTCCCCGTGGCTGGCGTACGTTGGGCTGCACGACGGGACCGGACATGGGTCCACTGTCCTGTTTGTGGATTCCCCGACGAACGTACGGTTCCCTTGCAAGTGGTTCGTGCGCAACGATCCCTACGCCTGCGTGAGTTGCTCGTTCATGTTCGACGAAGAGTACGCGCTGGAGGCCGGAGAGGAGCTCGCCCTGGACTACCGGGTTGTAGTCGGCGACGGTGCGTGGTCTCGGGAGCGAATAGAGGATTACGTTGACGGCATAAAGACTAAGGAGCCGTGAGGTCATGGTGCGTAACGTCGGCATCGTAATGAACGGGGTCACAGGGCGGATGGGAACCCGCCAGCATCTCGTACGCTCCGTGCTCGCCATCAGGGATCAGGGAGGCGTCGTGCTGCCCGGCGGCGAGGTGGCCGTGCCTGAGCCCATCCTCGTCGGGCGCAACGAGAAGAAGCTGCGCTCCCTGGCGGAGGAGCACGGCATCGAGCGCTGGAGAACGGATCTGGACGAGAGCCTCGCCGACCCTGGGGTCGAGATCTACTTCGACTCCCAGACCACGACCCGCAGGACCGAGGCCGTAAGGGCGGCCATAGAGGCGGGCAAGCACGTCTACTGCGAGAAGCCAACGGCGACGAGCCTCGATGAGGCGCTGGAGATCTCACACCTCGCCCGCGAGCGGGGCGTCAAGAACGGCGTCGTGCAGGACAAGCTGTTCCTGCCTGGCCTGCTCAAGCTCGAGCGGCTCGTCGACGGCGGTTTCTTCGGCCGCATCCTCTCGGTCAGGGGCGAGTTCGGCTACTGGGTCTTCGACGGCGAAGGCCGGGAAGCCCAGAGGCCATCGTGGAACTACCGCGAGCAGGAGGGAGGTGGGATCATCCTCGACATGCTCTGCCACTGGCGCTACGTGCTAGACAACCTCTTCGGCGAGGTCCTGTCTGTCTCCTGCCTCGGGGCGACCCACCTGCCGCGACGCAGGGACGAGGCAGGAGAGCCCTACGAGGCGACGGCCGACGACGCGGCCTACGCCACCTTCGAGCTCGCCGGCGGCGTGGTGGCCCACATCAACTCCTCGTGGTGCGTGCGCGTCAACCGCGACGAGCTCTTCGAACTGCAGGTCGACGGAACGCGGGGTAGCGCGGTGGCGGGCCTCAGGGAGTGCAAGACCCAGCACGGGGAGAACACCCCGAAGGCCGTCTGGAACCCAGACCTGCCTGACACGAACGACTATCGTTCGCAGTGGCTCGATGTTCCGCAGGACGAAGATCCCGACAACGCCTTCAAGATACAGTGGGAGATGTACCTGAGGCACGTTCTGGCCGACGAGCCGTTCCCCTACGATCTGCTCGAGGGCGCGAAGGGCGTGCAACTCGCCGAGCTGGGCTTGCGTTCCTGGAGGGAGAGACGTTGGCTCGGGGTGCCCGAGCTGGAGCCCTCACGGACGCCGGAGAAGGAGCCTGGCCGTGCTTGAGGAGATCCTGCTCCCCAGGTCCGACGGCACCCTCCACTCCTACGCGCCCGTCGGTGAGCCTGTGGCCATCACGCCCACGGCGCCACCCTGGAGCCGCGTCGCTTACGCGTCGGCGCATGTGGTCTGCGACCCGCTGGCGGACAACGACCCCACCATCGACGCCGACCTCGACTGGGAGGCGACGCTCGCCTACAGGAGATATCTGTGGTCGCTCGGACTCTCCGTCGCCGAGGCCATGGACACGGCCCAGCGCGGGATGGGACTCGCGTGGGACACGAGCCGGGAGTTGATCCGACGTTCCATCGCAGAAGCGCGGGCCGAAGGCGGTACGCTCGCCTGCGGCGCGGGGACGGATCACATAGGTCCCACAGACTTAGCCACGCTCTCCGACATAAAGGGAGCCTACGAGGAGCAGTGCGCCTTCGTCGAGGGCGAGGGAGGGCGGGTGATCCTGATGGCCAGCCGCGCCCTTGCTGCCAGCGCCGAGAGCCCCGAAGACTACGCCGAAACATACGGCGCCATCCTCTCCCAGGTCTCATCCCCCGTCATCATCCATTGGCTAGGCGAGATGTTCGACCCCGCCTTGAGCGGTTACTGGGGCCACGGCGACCTCGACGCAGCCACGGAAGTGTGCCTCTCAATCATCCGCGACTACGCAAGGAAGGTCGACGGCATAAAAGTCTCGCTTCTGGACGCTAGACGCGAGGTCGAGATTCGCCGCCGCCTCCCTGAAGGTGTCAGGATGTACACAGGCGACGACTTCGACTACCCTGACCTGATCCGGGGCGACGAAGAAGGCTTCTCCCACGCCCTCCTAGGCATCTTCGACGCCATTGCCCCTGCGGCCTCAGCCGCCCTGCAAGCCCTCGACGCCGGGGACACAGACCGCTACGACGAGATACTCGCGCCCACGGTAACCCTGAGCCGCCACATCTTCAAAGCCCCGACCCGCTACTACAAGACGGGAGTCGTCTTCCTGGCCTACATAAACGGCCACCAGGACCACTTTCGAATGGTAGGTGGACAGGAGGGGGCACGCTCGGTGACACACCTCTCCGAGCTCTTCGTCCTCGCAGACAGGGCAGGGCTCCTGCATGACCCTGACCTCGCCGCCGAACGTATGCGCCGCGTGCTCGCCGTCGCCGGGGTGTCCTAAGGTGGGCCCGAGTCCTTCTCCACCCGACCTATCGCGCCTGAGCCTCAACCAGAAGACCACGAACAACTGGGGCGTGCGGGAGGCCGCGGAGGGCTGCGTCCGTGCCGGCATCGAGTACATCGGACTGTGGCGGGATAAGGTGTCGGAGGCAGGACTCTCCGAGAGCGCGCGTGTCGTGCGGGACGCCGGGTTGCGGGTCTCCAGCCTCTGCCGGGGCGGCATGTTCACCGCCGCCGAGCGCCGTGCCAGCCTCGAAGACAACCGCCGCGCCGTAGATGAGGCTGCCGCCCTTGGGACCGACGTGCTCGTCCTCGTCTGCGGGCCGCCGCCAGGGAAGGACCTCGAAGCCGCCAGGGTAATGGTGGAGGAGGGCATCAACGATCTCGCGCCGTACGCCGCGGAGGCGGGCCTAAGGCTCGCCATCGAACCCTTCCACCCGGTGCTAATGCAGGAGCGCTCCGTGATCGTCACCCTCTCCCAGGCGTTGGACATCGCCGAACGGTTCGAGCCCGACCGCGTTGGCGTCGTCGTCGACGTTTACCATGTCTACTGGGACCCTGACCTCTACCCGCAGATCGAGCGCGCATCGGGGCGCATCTTCGGCTTCCACGCGAACGACTGGCTAGCCCCGAAACCCGACCTGCTTCTGAGCCGCACGATGATGGGAGAAGGGCCCATCGAGATCCGGCGCATCAGAGAGGCCGTCGACGCCGCAGGGTACGCTGGGCCGATCGAGGTGGAGATCTTCAACCAGGACCTTTGGAACTCGCCGGGCGACGAGGTCCTCGCGCTCACGAAGGAGCGGTACCTACGACATGCCTGAAGGCGTAACAACCCCTATTCCCAAGGCTCTGTACGTCCTTGACGGCGAGGCTTACGAGAAGATCTACGGCGAAGAGGAGCGGGCTGCCGTGGCAGAACTCGCGGACGTCTACGCCCCACCGCAGACGAGGGATTCCGTGGCGAAGCACCCGGGCGTGCTGGCTGAGGCCGAGGTCATTCTCTCCGGCTGGGGCGCGCCGGCGATGGACGGTGCCTTTCTGGCCTCGGCCCCCAACCTGCGGGCGGTGCTCTACGGCGCGGGATCCATCAGGCGCGTGGCGACACCGGCTCTCTGGGAACGGGGCGTCCGCATC
>JBPCIR010000108.1:0-3759 GCA_051006095.1 Rubrobacter sp.
TGGAGACACCCATCTCGTCGCTGAGTTGGGCGAGGGTCGCGGGCTTCTCTTCGCCGAGGCCGTAGCGCCGAACCAGTACGTGCCGTTGACGCTCGGGCAGGGTCTCGATGGCCTCCGCGAGCCCGGAGGTCTCCATCTCGCGCAGCACCTCGCCGGCAGTGTCCGAGGACCGCTCGTCCGGGACGAGATCTCCCACCTCGGAGGAACCCTCTTCGGCGCTCAAAGTCTGGTTGAGGCTGGTGGCGTCGGGGAGAGCATCCTTGGCGTCCCGCACCTGCTCGACCGTCCATTCCAGGCGTCCGGCGACCTCCTCGTCGGTCGGCTCGCGCCGCAGCTCCTCGGAGAGCGCGTTGTAGACGCGGGCCATCTTGCGGATCTTCTCTCCCATGTGGACGGGGACCCGGATGGTACGGCCCTTGTCCGCCACGGCCCGCTGCACCCCCTGACGGATCCACCACGTGGCGTACGTCGAGAAGCGGAACCCGCGGTCGGGGTCGTACTTGTCTATGGCCTTCATCAGGCCGATGTTGCCCTCCTGGATCAGGTCCTCGAACGGCAGCCCCATCCCACGATACCTCTTGGCTACGCTCACGACGAGCCTCAGGTTCTTCTCGATGAGTCTCTGCCTCGCCCGCTTGTCGCCAGCCTTGGCCCTCTTGGAGAGATCTACCTCCTCAGCGTGCGTGAGCAACTTGCCCTTGTCGATGTGGGCGAAATAACTGGGGATGAGATCCGGAGTCTCGGATGGGCGCTCCGGTCCGCGCGTCGTCGAAGTCTTACTCCTCTTCACCGTCTTCGTTGGCATATAAGTGTCTCTCTCCTTATGGATTTCTCTGGTTTGTTCTCTTGTCTTATTCACAATAGTATTGTACACTATTCACTATACGATTGTCAAGTATAAACAGCGAGAACTAGTAACGATATTTGGAAGAAGGATGGGCTGAAGATGGGCGAGAAGAGGAGCTACGGCCAGTATTGCACGGTGGCCAGGGCGCTTGATGTGGTTGGGGAGCGGTGGACGCTGCTCATGGTGCGCGAGCTCTCGACTGGGCCCAAGCGGTTCAAGGATCTCCTGGAGGGATTACCTGGGATCGGGACCAATCTCCTCGCCAACAGGCTCAAGACGCTCGAGGGGGAGGGGATCGTCCGGCGCGCTACACTGCCCCCGCCAGCGGGGTCGAACGTCTACGAGCTGACGGCGCTTGGGAGGTCGCTCGAGCCTGTGATCACGGCCCTCTCGCGGTGGGGGGCTAGATTCTTGAGCGTTCCACGCGAGGATGACGACCTGAGGGCGGGCTGGGCCGCGGTGGCGATGCGCTCGGTGCTCGACCAGGGGGCGACTGGCGGTCGTCCCGGTACCTACGAGTTCCGTATCGATGGCGAGGCGTTCCACTTGCGGGTCGGGGCCGGTGAGGAAGAGGAGAGGGTCGAGGCCAGGCAGGGCTCGGCTCTGGATCCCGACCTGGTGGTCGTGGGCGATGCCGAGACCTTCCTCGCGGTGTCCTCGGGGCGTCTTGGCCCGGAGGAGGCGTTGGAATCGGGGGCGCTACGGGTCGAAGGGGAGCGCGATGAGGACAAAGAAGCCCTGCTCGCGTGGTACCGGCACGCCGTCGGCCCGCCCGCAGCGTAGGGAGCGGCGCGAGCGAAAGTCGCTCATGGATCTCTCACGAACTCTCGAAGACCGACACCCTGTTCTTGCCCGTTTTCTTGGACCGGTACATCTCCGCATCCGCCATCGCGATGAGGCGGTCCAGGCTCTTCGTCTCTTCTGAGAGGGGAACCACCCCCAACGACACCGTGGTAGGGCGCTCGAGCATGTTCCCATCTTGCGGCACACAAGCCGTCTGCACGGCCTCCCGGATGCGCTCGGCGACCTTGCGTGCGTCCCCCACCTCGCCGTTCACCAACAACACGAACTCCTCGCCCCCGTAGCGTCCCACCACGTCGTCGGCCCTGGCCGACTCCCGCAGGACCCTTGCCACGCAACGCAGAATCTCGTCCCCTGCGCCGTGGCCGTGGCTGTCGTTGTAGGCCTTGAAGTCGTCCACGTCTAGCAAGACACAAGCCAGGGGCGTGCCTTTATCCCTGGCTTGCTCGACCCTGCGCCCCGCGACCCGCTCGAAGAAGGAGCGGCTGCCCAGCCCGGTCAACTCGTCCACGTCCGCGGAGCGTCTGAGGGGAGATCTCTTCGCGCTCCACCCGACCCAGGTAGTGCAGCACGGCCGCGGCGGCCGAGATGGCGACGAGCTCCGCGAACTCCTCGGCGGCGTCAGTGAAGGTGCTTGGTCCCGTCAACGCCGAGGCTATCCCGAGGATCTCGGAGGTCACGACGATCACGGCCGCAGCGGCCAGCACCCGCAGAGCCTGCCTGTGGGCGGAGAGGGTGAATGCAGAGGCCACGCGCAGCGCCATGGCCACCACGAAGAGCCCGGCTGCAGCGCTCAGCGAGTCGAAGCCGATCTCCAGTGCCCTCGGTGCGGCGAAGAGCTCTTCCATACGTCGTCATTCTACCCAGTTTGGGCCGACCGGGATCCCGTATACCGCAGACCCTCACGCAGAGTCCGGCTTCCTCAACGTGCGGTAGCCCTCGGCGTCCTCTATCCCTCAGTCGCCTACTTCCTCGCCTTGCGCCGGCTCGTAGGTGAGGATGAGGACGCCGTCCGGCCCGACCGGCTTCGTGTCCACGAGCCGCATGGCCCTCGTCTCTCCCACGTCCCCGAAGAGGCGCTTGCCTTTGCCGACGACGATCGGGAAGACCATCAGACGATACTCGTCCACCAGGTCGTGCTCCATCAGCGTCCTTGCCAGCTCCCCGCTGCCGAAGACCAGGATGTCCTTGCCGTCCTGCCGTTTCAGCCTCGCAACTCCCTCGGCGACGTCCCCTTCGATGAGGGTAGAGTTGTTCCACTCGAGCGGCTCTTCGAGGGTCGTCGAAACGACGTGCTTGGAGTAGCCGTTCATCCAGGCACCATACTCGCCCGTCTGCTCCTCAATCTGGGGCCATGCGGCCGCGAAGCCTTCGTAGGTCACCCGCCCCAGGAGGAGGACGTCGGCGGCGGCCAGCTCATCGAACTTGAACTTGTCGCCCTCGGGTCCGCGGTCGGACAGGAAGGACCACCCTCCTCGGTCGGATTCCCCGGCTCCGCCCGGGTCTTCGATGACGCCGTCCAGCGACACGAACTCCGACACGATTACCCTTCTCATGGAGACCTCCTCTAGGCCGTTTTCTCCCTACACACCTACGACGAACAGGCGGCCGCGGAATCGACAACGCCCCGAAAACTTATCGGAGCCTCGCCCGCCTCGGGGTGAAGACACCCTAGAGCGATACAGCTCTATGTGCCCCACTCCCAAATGCATCCGTTGGCAGGATCTACTACCCAGTAATCCCCATGCAGATCCTGCCAAGACGTGAACTCCTCAGTAGCCGCTTGGAACATCCACGTCCAATAGCCCTTCTCCGCCAACACCCCCGCCGCTCGAACGGCCACATCGTCTACTGCGTCATCTGGGGCGAGCTCGCCCTCGAGGTGCGCTTCCCAGATGCCCTGCACAGTGTGGTCCTCTAAATCGTCTATGCGTGTACCAGTCACCTGTCACAGCCCTTCTGTCCGACCAGGACACGCCAGGACCGGAGCCATACTGACGTTGCCTTATGATAGCGAACTTTCGGGAAGCCAGAAAAGACGAAGGTTCGAGAATGCCTCCTCCATGACCAAATGGACTGGCTTTGGGACGCTATCACTCGCGCCGGACGAC
>JBPCIR010000109.1:0-7323 GCA_051006095.1 Rubrobacter sp.
TGGCGAGGAAGTCGGGAATCTTCGGCACCGTCACCATCTTGCCGCCAGAGTCTACGGGACGGAGGTTGAGGATCTCGATTGCCGCGTTCACCCGTTGCTCGAATAGCCCGCCGGGCTCGACGTAGAGATGCTCGGGATCTCCGTAGGAGGTGCCGTGATCCTGGACCATGTACCATTGTATCGCCGCGGTCGTCCTGCCTTCGGCGGCCAGCGCCTGGGAGATAGTCTCGGCTGCCAAAAACCGCGTCTGACCGACGGCCTGGTTGGTCTCCTCATCGAAGTAATAGGCGGCGTTGTCATGCACTTCCGAGTAGGCTCCGGTGGACATGGAGGCCCGCGCGGGGTTGGACTTGGTAGTGAAGGTGCTCTCGGCTATCGAGAGGCTGCCCCGGCTCGCTAGAGCATCAATGTTGGGAGTTGGCGCCCGGCTGAGGTAGTCGGGGTCGAAACCGTCCCAGTCCACCAGGATCACGTGCTCCGGACGTACGGTCTGGGGTCTGCCCTCCGAGCGGCGCAAGAGCAGCCAGGAGGCGGGCACGGCGGTCGCCACGACCGTCGCGGCCGCCCCCGCCAAGACCTGGCGTCTGGAGAGCCTCATCTCATCTTCTCTGTGTTCAAGGACGCACCTTCGCCGGCCAGAACCCTTTAGGGCCGACGAGGAGCACGAGGGCGGGGACGAGGAACGTCCGGATCAAGAAGGCGTCCAGGAGCACGCCGAGGGCCACCGCCGTCCCGATCTGGAAGAAGTCTCGCAGGGGGATGAGGGCGAGCGCGACGAAGGAGGCCGCGAGCACGAGCCCGGCGGCGTTTATCGTGGGACCGGTTCGAGCCAGGGCCGCGGGTACGGCTTCTCTCAGGGGCTTCCTCTCCGCCTCCTCCCTGATGGCGGCCATGATGAAGATGTTGTAGTCGCTCCCCAGGGCGACAAGGAGCAAAAACAGCGTGAAAGGCACGTAGTAGACGACCCCGTCCTGTCCGAGGACGCTTTGGAACAGCACGGTGCAGACGCCCATGGTGGCGGCGAAGCTCAAGGCCGTGGAGCCCAGCAGGTAGATCGGGGCCACGGGGGTGCGCAGGAGCAGAGCGAGCACGACGAACGAAACGGCGAAGACCAACGGCGCCACGTTCTTGAGGTCCGTCTCAGAGGTGTCACGGGCCGCCGCGGCGAGAGCCGTCTGTCCTCCGACCGCACCGGTCGCGTCTCCGAGTCCCGACCGCCCGAGCAGCATCGGCAGGTCTTCTTGGAGGTGCCGGGCTTGATCGAGCGCTTCGGATGAGAACGGGGAGTCGTAGAAGACCAGCAGGACACGGGCCGCCGAGCCGTCAGAGGTCACGAAGTCTACCCCGGGGACGCGTCCTTCGTATTGCGGCCCGAAGGTTATCGCAGACCCGCCGGCGTCCAGGAGTTCACCCTGCAACTCGCCCTGCAACTGCAGCAATTCTTCGCCCCGCTCGTTCAAGTCCTCTCCCTGTACCAACACGTTGACCGGCGCCAATATGCCTCCGGGGAATTCCTCGGTCAGCTCCTCGTAACCGCGTACGGAAGGGGCATCTTCGGGCAGGTTCCCCAGCTGGTCGAAGCCGACCTTGAGTCCAAGGCTGCCCGAGGCCGCGAACACCAGCCCCGCGCCCAGGACGCCGGCGATCAGAGCCGAGCGCCGCATGAGCGTGCGTCGCGACGAGGTCTGCCACCGGACCGACCTTCTCCCTCCGAAAGCGGCGGGGCCGAGGACGGCCAACAGGGCCGGGACGAGCGTCAGGGTGACGACGAAGACTATGCATAGAGCGAGCGCAAGGCCCGGTCCCAGAGCCCTGTAAATGCCCAATTGCGCGAATATCAGCAGGGCGAAGGCGGCGATCAACACCGCCGCAGAGGAGAACAGTACCCCCCCGACCCTCTCGACCCCGAGCCGGGCGGCTTCGACACGTCCGCTTTCCTCTTCCAGCGCCTGTCGGGTCCTGGAAAGCAAGAACAAAGCATAGTCCGTCCCGACACCGAAGAGCAAGACGACGATTATCGGCTCGATCTGCGACGGCACGCTCACCCCCAGTTCGGACGTTATCCAACCCAGGATACGCAGCGTCAGGAACGTCGCGAGCCCGATGCTGGCCAGCGGAATCAGCGGCGCGACGAGCGAGCGATACGTCAGGGCGACGACCAGGAAGATGGCGAGCATCGTGACCACCGTGATCAGCCACAAGTGCCCGTCGATGGCGACTTTCGTATCGTATTGGACCAGCCGGATTCCCGTCACTGTGGTCCGCAGCGCGCCTGAGCTTCCCAGGGCTTCCCGGGTCTCCCTGGCACCGGTCACGATCTCCGTGAGACGCGTCCCTCGCTCGACGTAAAGCAGTACGGGCAGCGCTTTGTTGCCAAGCAGACTCCGATCGACCCGCGTGGGATCCGACGGGTTCTGGGCGGCGAGTGGTACGGCCCGCTGCAGGCGGTAAGGCCGCCCGCGTCCTTCGTTCAGGCGCTGGACCCCGCCTCTTATCTTTTCCAGATCAGCCTCTGTAAACCCTTCGGGATTTGAGTAAACCAGTATGGCCGGCGCCTCGACCGGTCCCGACAGGTCCTCGGCCTGAGACTGGGCCCTGGCCGCAGGGGCAGACTCGGGCACCACATCCGAGAGGCTGCTAGTCGTGTTGCTGCCAAGCGGAGGCAGGTAGAGGTATGCGGCGAGCGCCACCACCGCCCAGAAAAGCACCACCGCGAAGCGGAGCCTGACCAGGAGCCACCCGAACATGCCGAAGAACCCTCTGGGACGCACTACGAGAGTCTACACCTCCGGCTCGAGGACGGGTCTCACCAACCCGGGTTCTCACCACCCGTTCAGCGTTTCGTAAGGAATCGGGAGAAAGATCATGCGTCGACGACTCGGCCGACGCCAGGACACGTCAGTCGTTCGGGTCACGCGTTGGACCTTGGGTACTCCTCGCTCGTTTACCACGAACCGCCGAACGAAGTTTCGGGGGCCTACCGAACGACGTTAATCGACGACCACGAGCAGGCCGCCGCAAGAACGGGTCTTATCGCTTTTTGGTTTCAGACGGTTCTTTCGCCAGCCCGCAGGAGCGTTAGGGCGGCGAGGGGGAACAAGAGCACCGACAGCAGTCCGGCCAGCACCAGGGCGGCGCCGGTAGCGGGTCGAAGTTCTCCCAACTCGACCCCGATATCCGCGGCGGCGACGAGGAAAGGCAGAGAGGTAGCCTGAAGTAGCCCCGCCGCCAGGATTGCGCGCGTGCCAGCGAACGACCGGTACAGCGCCGCGGGCAGCCCGCGCACGAGCAGGAGGGCGAGCAGGAACAGGGGTACCGGCGCCAGCGATGCCGCCCCGCCGCCGAACAGAGCGCGCAGGTCCAACTCCATTCCGCTGGTCACGAAGAAGAACGGGATAAAGACCCCGAAGCCCACTGCTTCCAGCTTCGTCCGAAACTCGGGGTGGGTCATCGCCCCGCCGCGGTCGATCAGTCGCAGGACGGCGCCTGCGATAAAGGCGCCCAGGATGACCTCAAGCCCCAGGAATTGCGCCAGCACGGCGAAGCCGACGAGCAAGAGAAAGGCGCCCCTCACCCGGATCTGGGCGCTCGAATCCTGAAGCCTCTGCAGGGTGGACCGCAGCGGACCAAGTCGGCCGACCCTGGCGAGCGCTGTCCCGACGGCGGCCACGAGCAGGAGAAAACCGCCGAGCAGGAGCAGCGTGGACCCCACGCTCTCTGCCTCCCCCGAGAAGAACAGGGAGAGCAGGATCACAGCGGCGAAGTCGGCGACGGAGGCGGCGGCGACGATGACCTGCTGGCCTAGCGTCGAGTCGAGCTCGCCGGCGTCGGCGAGCACAGGGACCACGATGCCAAGGGACGTAGCGGAGAACATGATCGCTACGAACAGCGGAGCCTCGATCAGCCCGGCCGCCCCAAGTGCGAACGCAACGCCCAGGGCGAGCAATAGAGACAGCACGAACCCGGTCGCCGAGCCCCGAAGCCTCCCGCCCCGCAGCCGTTCGAGGTCGATCTCCGAACCCGCCAGGAAGAGCAGGAACGCCAGGCCTATGAGGGCCAGAACCTCGAGCGGCAGGTCCACCTCCACGAGCCCGAGCACAGCCGGTCCGATCACGACGCCGGCCAGTATCTCGAGGACTACCGAAGGTAGCTTCACCGATGGGAAGAGCCCGAGCCCAAGCGGCACCGCGAACGCGACCGCGGCGACGATGAGAACCCCTGTGAGGGAGATCTCCGGCATCACAGCACACCGGAACGCGGGCTCATCCAGCACTCCCGATCAGACGCCGTCCTTTACCTCGACGAACACCTTGATGGCGTCCTTCTCCTCCTTGAGAAGCCTCCAGACCTTGAGGCGGCGTTGGATCTCGTACGCCTGCTCGATGCCTTTCTCCACGATGCTTATCGGCTCGAGCAGCACGCCTACCTCGTTCAATGCGGCTGGCACCCCGACGATGAACTCCGCGTCGTCCACGTAGCGCTCGGTCAGGTAGCCGTGCAACAGGTTGATGCCGCGCTCGCGGTACGTCTCGTCTGTGGTCATGTCGGAGGTCCCGATCCGGTCGTAGATACTTTCTCCGGGACGCCGGACCGTCGCCACCACGTAATCGCCGGGTACGACGTCGCTGACGTTCGTCCCGACCTCGAGCACGCGCCCGAACGACTCGTGGCCCGTCACCAGGAAGTCGTAGCCCTCAGGCGCCGCCCCGTACTCGGCGTCGTTGATCTCCTTGTCCGTCCCATTCACCCCTACCCGCAAGACCTCCACGAGCACGCCGCGCCCATTGGGTACGTCGTCCACGCCCGGCTCCGGCAGGTCGGCCAGGTGGATGCTGCCTCTCTTGCCTGGGAAGACGGCGACCGCTTTCACCTAGGAACTCCTCTCGTGGTGGGGCCTCTCCCGCCTGACGTTGCGGGCCGTCTGGCCCCTTTCGTTCTCTACCAGCTCGAAGCTGACCGGCGTGCCCGGCCTGAGGGTACGGTACCCCTCGCCGGGGATGGCCGTGAAGCTGAAGAACACTCCCTCATCCGAGGCGTCAGTGGAGATCATGCCAACACCCGCGTCCACGTCGAAAGAGCTCACCGTTCCCCTCGCCACCGGGAGACCGTTGGCACCGAGCGGAGGCGCGCCTCCGGCCCACTCCTGCTGCGGGATGCGGACGCTCTTGACCGCCGGCGTGTCGTACGCCTCGTAGCGGTAGTCCTTCCGGGACTCCATGATCTCACGCAGGTCACGCCTCAGCTCTTCGAGCGTCGGACGCCCGACGAAGAACCAGCCGTCGTAGATCCTGTGTACCTTCAGGTCCGGCCTGAGCACGAACGTGTACGGTTGGGCGCTGCGGGCGTATTCGCCTTCTGTCTCGTCGAGGATGTTGATGCGCTGTATGACCTCGCGTTCCTCGTCAGATAGGAAAGGCCACTCGGCACCGAGCCCGGTCCTGAAGGCGGCGCTCACCATCGGCGGGTCGGCGCTTACGGTGACGAGCTTGCAGTAGTTCACCGCCAGCTCCGATTGAAACCGAACGAGCCCACGCATCTGCTCCCCGTCGCGCGGGCAGAAGAACCCACGGCCGAAGACCAGGATCAGAGGGTAACCGTCGTCGAAGCCCAGCCTCTCGTCCAGGGGGCTTGGCCTGGTGTACCCTGAGAGCCGTCGTGGCTGTTTGCGGTGGTCCGGCAGCTCGAAGTCGGGGAAAGCGTCGCCGGCGTGCAGGCTGGTCGTCATCCTGGTCCCCCTCTACGCGTCGACCGTCGCGAACAGCGAGTTTAGCGACTCGGCGAGGGTGGGGTGGGCGAACATGCCGTCGCGGAGCGCCGTGTAGGGCAAATTGCCCATCATAGCTATCTGGATCATGGCCATGATCTCGCCCCCTTCGATCCCGAGGATGGCGCAGCCCAGGATCTCGCCCGTTCCGCCGTCCACGACGGCCTTCATCATGCCTCTGCTCTCGTCCATCTCCAGCGCCCGCGCCACGTGGCTCATCGGCATGCTCGCGACCCGGACGTCGCGCCCTCGCTCGCGGGCCTCTGACTCGCTCAAACCGACCCGCCCGAGCTGAGGGTCTATAAAGACCGTGTAAGGCACCACTCGGTCGGATATGGTGGCGTCGCCACCGTCCAGGAGGTTGGTCTTGATCACCCGGTGGTCGTTGTAGGAGATGTGGGTGAAGGCCGGACCGCCCTTGACGTCGCCCAGGGCGTAGACGCCCTCAACGTTAGTCTCCAGCCTCTCGTTCACGTTTATGAAGCCACGTTCGTCCGTCTCGACACCTGCCGCCTCCAGGTTTAGCAGGTCCGAGTTGGGCGGGCGTCCTGCGGCCACCAGAAGGTTCGAGCCGGAAACGGTGTGCTCGACGCCGGGTGTGTCGATGGTCAGTTGGATCCCACCGCTTTCGTCCTGACGTACGCTGTGGGCATTGGACTCGAGCAGCACCTCGACACCGTCTTCGCTCAGGATCTCCGCCACCGCTTCGGCTATATCCGCGTCCTCGCGAGCGAGGAGCTGCGGGCCGCGCTGCACGATTGTTACCTCCGAGCCGAGGCGCCGGAACATCTGGGCGAACTCGAGTCCCACGTAGCCGCCGCCGAGCACCAGCAGGTGCTCGGGGATCTCTTCGAGCTCCATGATCGTCGTCGAGTCCAGGGTCAGAACGGTGTCGATTCCTTCGACCGGAACCCCGCCTGGACGGGCGCCGACATTTATGAACACGTTCTCGGCGGTCAGTTGGATGGTCTCGCCGCCGTCGAGCCGAACCTCCAGCTCCTTCAGGCCGGTAAAGCGTGCCTCGCCCATCAGGAGGTCCAAGTTCTCGGCGTCTTCGAGACGCTGCTCGCTGCCTTTGCGGAAAGTCTCCACGATGTCCCGTTTGCGCTGGCGCACCTCGGTCATGTCGACGGCTACCAGGCCGTTATGGACGCCGTAGTCGGCCGAACGCCGGTCTATGTAGGCCACCTTCGCGCTGGCGACCATCGTCTTGGTCGGGGTGCAGCCCTCGTTGATGCAGGTGCCGCCAACGTGTTCGCGTTCTATGATCGCCGTCTTGCGTCCGGCGCCGGCGAGGGCTCCGGCCAGCGGGCTTCCGCCCTGGCCGGAGCCGATCACGAGGGCGTCGTAGTGCTGTGTCTGTGCCATCCGGGTAAGCTCCTTTTTATTCCTGGTGTTTTCGGACTACTCGGTCGGGAAGCCGCCGATGCGGCCCCCTCGACGCTCGCGGACCTCGGCCTCGCTCGGGCCGTAGGGGTGGCCGCCGAAGCCGTGACGCATCATGGCGATGGCGCGGGCCCAGTTTTTATCTCCGTCGCGCGAGGCGAAGAGTTGCATCA
>JBPCIR010000110.1:0-3875 GCA_051006095.1 Rubrobacter sp.
GCGACGCTCGGATGGGTCAATGAGCGCTGCCTCAATGGTTCTGGCAGGATCGCTATGAGGTCTCTTATAGACATCTCGTTCTCTATTCTACACTTGTAAACGCGATCACGACATTATGCCCGCCGAATCCCATCGAGTTGGAGATGGCAGCTTTGAGGTCAGGGGCCTCGATGGGCTCACTTCCGACGTAGTTGAGTTCTTCGCAATCTTCTGCCAAGTTCTCCAGGTTGATCGTCGGTGGGACGACCTTGTGCTTTAGGGCAAGGGCGCACATGATGCCTTCGGTGGCGCCGACGGCCCCGAAGGAGTGCCCCGTCATCGACTTCGTGCCCGATACCAGGGCGTGCGGCACTACCCTCGCTATCGCCTTCGTCTCGGGCCCGTCTCCGGTCGGGGTGGCTGTGGCGTGGGCGTTGACGTGGCCCACATCTTCGGCGGTGAGCCCGGAATCCTCGAACGCGTGGATCATCGCCCGTTCTACGCCGCGGCCATCCTCGTCCGGGGCAGTCACGTGGTAGGCGTCGGTCGTGCGACCGTAGCCGGCAACGGCGGAGACCGGTTCGGCGCCGCGGCGCTCGGCGTGCTCTTCGCTCTCCAGGACGATGGCCCCGGCACCCTCGCTCATCACAAAGCCGTCGCGGCCCTCGTCGAAGGGACGGCTCGCGCCGGCGGGGTCATCGTTGCGGCGGCTCACGGCCCTTATCGCGCAGAAGCCAGCCATCGAGAGCGGCGTTATCGGGGCTTCCGACGAGCCGGCGATCACCACGTCGGCGTCTCCGCGCCGGATCAGCTCGAGACCCTCAGCAATCGCCTCCCCTCCCGTGGCGCAGGCAAGGACAGGACACTGGCTCGGTCCGGTAGCACCGAGCACGATAGCGAGTTGCCCGGCCGCCATGTTGGGGACCATCATCGTGATCAGGAACGGGCTGACCCTTCCTGGTCCACGCTCATTCAGGACCCTGTACTCGCGCTCCCAGGTCGAGAGCCCTCCGATACCGCTGCCCATCACGATAGCTACCCGCTCGGGCCTCTCGCGGATCAAGTCGACTATCCCAGCACTCTCCGCAGCCTGTATGCCTGCGGCTATGCCGAGCTGGGCGAAGCGGTCCATCCTTCGGGCCTGCTTCTTGCTAACAAAGTCCGTCGGGTCGAAATCCCCGCACTCACCGGCGATCCGCGAAGGATAAGGGGAGGGGTCGAAGAGCGTGATCTGCCCTATCCCGCTCTTACCGTGCAGCGCCGCATCCCAGAAGTTCTCGACCCCTGTCCCAAGGGGCGTCACGGCCCCGGTTCCGGTTATGAGCGCCCTCCCACCCGCGTCAGGGTCGGTCACGCGGTTTGGTGCTCCGTCACGTAGTCAACGGCCTCATCGACCGTGGTTATCTTCTCGGCCTCCTCATCGGGGATCTCCATCCCGAACTGTTCCTCGAGCTCCATGATGAGCTCTACCAGATCCAGGGAGTCAGCCTCCAGATCCTCGCGGAAGGAAGCGTCGGGCGTGACGTCGCCCTCATCCACTCCCAGCCGGTCGGCGGTGATCTCCTGTATCTTGCCGAGTATCTCTTCGCGGTCCAAGCCGTCTCTCCTCTCGATGACTCTTACAAATTACTATCAACCCATCCAGCGATAGCGCGTAGTGTAAACCCAAAACGTCTTACTGCATAGTCATGCCGCCGTCGACGGCAATGGTCTGGCCGGTAACGTATCCGGCGCCTTCACCGGCCAGGAACGCAACGACCTCAGCCACCTCCTCCACCTCCGCGAACCTGCCCACCGGTACCTGGCCCCTGATCCGGTCCTTGACCTCATCCGACAGACTACGCGTCAGCTCTGTCTCGACGTACCCTGGCGCGACCACGTTGGCGGTGATGCCCCGCTGCGCAACCTCCCGCGCAACGCTCTTGGTGAAGCCGATGATCCCTGCCTTGGAAGCGGCATAGTTGGCCTGCCCCGCGTTACCGACGAGCCCGACGACGGAGGAAACGTTGACGATTCTTCCCCAACGCGCCCTTATCATCGGTCTCAGCGCGGCCCGCGTGCACAGGTAGGTGCCCTTGAGGTTGGTCCTCAATACCTCATCGAACTCTACTTCCTTCATCCGCATCATCAGGTTGTCCCTGGTCAGGCCAGCGTTATTGACGAGTATCTCGACCTTCCCCAGGGTTTCGCCCACGCCCTCGAACAGGACACCCACGTCTTCGGGAGAGGCGACGTCACCCTTGAAGGTCTCGCAGAGGACGCCTGCCTCCCTGACTTCCTCTGCCACCTCCTCCGCGGCCGCGTCGTTGGAGCGGTAGGAGATCGCCACGTTCGCGCCTTCGTTCGCGAGCCGCAAGGCCACGGCGCGGCCTATTCCTCTTCCTCCGCCCGTGACGACGGCGACACGTCCGTCCCGGATCATTCGCCCTCCCCTCTCTCGGCGAAGGCGAACATGAGGTCGGCTTCACAGACCCGCTCGTCCCCTACGGTAGCGCGGCCTTTGCCCCTTCCGACTCTGCCTTTGAGGCGGACGATCTCGACCTCCATCCTGAGCACGTCGCCGGGAAGGACCTGCCTGCGGAACCTCACGCCGTCTATCCCGGCGAAGAGCGCGAGCTTGTCCGCGTGCTCCCCGCCGGCCATGACGCCGACGGCGCCTACCTGGGCCATCGCCTCGATAATTAGGACACCCGGCATGACCGGGTAGTCAGGGAAGTGACCCTGGAAGAATGGCTCGTTCTGGGTAACGTTCTTTATGCCTACGGCCCGTACCCCGGCTTCGAGCTCCTCGATCCTGTCGACCAGCAGGAAGGGATAGCGGTGAGGGATGAGGTCCCGGATCTGCGCCGGCCCGAGCGGCGCCTTCACGAGAGCACCTCCCCGGCCGTCCGCCCCTCGACGTCTTTTCTCTTGAAGTCCCGCAGCATCCTTGTCAGAGTCCCGTCCTCCCCTGCCTCGAAGAACTCGCGCACCCCCAGATCCAGCAATCGCTCTACCACGGCCACCCACCTCACGGGGGAGAGCATCTGCTTGCGCAATGCCTCGCGCACTCCGTCCGCCGTCGTCAACAACGCCCCATCCGTCGCCCCGACCATCGGTAGCTCCGGTTCTTCCAACTCCACCACCCGGAGAAGCTCGTCCATCTCCCGCGCAGCCGCTTCCATGAGCGGCGAATGGAAAGCCCCTGATACCTCTAGAGGCACCTTCCGCCCGCGCACGCGCTCGGTCACGCTCTCGATGGCATCCATCCGCCCTGAGACGACGGTCTGGCGCGGGGTATTGAAGTTCGCCGCCACGACGATGCCGCTGGCCTCCTCGGCAGCCCTTGCGACATCGTTGGGGTCTGCGCCGATCAGGGCCACCATCCCTCCTGGATTCTCCCTCGACGCCTCGTTCATCAGGCGATTCCTCTCAGCCACGAGCCTGACGCCGTCGGCGAGACCAAGGCTCCCCGCAGCGTGGGCCGCGGCGTATTCTCCGAGCGAGTGGCCGGCCACCACGTCGGGCTCTATCCCGGCCTCCCGCAAACGGTAGAGAAGGTCGACGGAGCCGGCGAATACCGAGAGCTGGTGAGGCACCCCCGTTTCGCCGACGTAGTCGAGCGCGGCGTCGCGGGCGGAGCCGGTGATCTCCCCTCCGGCGGTGCCCTGCCCAGGGAAGACAACGGCCCGTTCTATCCCGCCGCTCACACTAGATCCTGTACAGGTTCGCGGCCCAGGTCAGGCCGAAACCGAAGCCGACGGTGATCACGTACTTTCCCGGCTCCATAGCATCGTAGATGTCAGGGTAGGAGAGCGGGATGCTCGCCGCCGAAGTATTCCCGAACCTGTCGAGGTTGATCACGACCCTGTCCTCGGGTATCTCCATCTTCCGTATCGCGGAGCGTATTATGCGTG
>JBPCIR010000111.1:0-2856 GCA_051006095.1 Rubrobacter sp.
ACGGGGAACTCGCGGGCCTGGTGATACCGGCGGAGCCGCCAGGCTTCCTGACCATCTTCTACGTCGGCGTCGTGCCCAGGATGCGAGGACAGGGGTACGTCGACGACCTGCTCGCCGCCGGTACCGCGACGCTGCTGGAGGCCCGAAGGAGGGACAGCAACGACAAACCCCTCCTGGCCGACACCGATGTGGCCAACGAGCCGATGGCCGCCGCCTTCGAGCGGGCAGGATGGGTGAGGTTCGCCGGGAGGCGAGAGTACATCATGGATCTCGCCCCATAATTCTTGCGAGGTCAGAGAGCAGCGTCAGCCTGGTCTCCCAAGGGAGGAAGCTAATGCGATTTGCAGAGCATTGATTCACAATCGGGTAGATCGCTCCTGGAAGCGAGCAGCGGCTGCCACAGTGGATTCCCGCTTTCGCGGGAATGACGGTCATGTGGGATGAAAGGGTAAGAGTCGCACTCGCCCAGGCTCTGCACCGCGGATTCGACCATGCCGATTCCGCATGACCTACCGCTAATCCAGCTATGAGCGATCGTCTACAGACGAGAACAAAAAGCTGACTAGCTGAAGTGCTGACTGGCTGAAATGCTTACTTCTAAGAGACCTGCTCCATCTGAGGCTCGGCGGTGGGGGATGTGTAGGTGAGGCATCTGGCTCCGAGGAGTTGTTTGAGCTCGGCGTGCAGGTCGGAAGTATCCGCGATGTCTCCTATCTTCTCTTCCCTCATACCGACTCCGGAGACGAGGAAGACTGGGCTCTCGCCAGGATGTCGCAGCAAGAGCTCGAACGCCTCCTGCGCCACATTCCGCGAGTGGCCGACGAAAGCGCCGGCGTCGAGGTAAACGGGGTCTGCTCCAGGCTCGAGGTGCAGCTCCTCCATCTCCAGCGCCACGATGCGCGGGATGCCTTCTTTCATCTCGACCTTCCCCTTGACCTTGAGGACCGCGTCCTCGCGCACGCACTCTGAGCACCTGGCGTAGACCCTAGGGAAGACCATGACTTCGGCGAAGCCCCGCGTGTCGTCGAGCTGCAGCACAGCCATCATGTCACCCTTGCGCGTCGTGTTGGTCCGCACCGAGGTCGCGAGCCCCCCGACCCACACTATTGCTCCGTCCCTGCAACCTTCGAGATCCGAGACCGTCGTATCCGTGTGCTTCTTGAGCTTGTGCAAGACGGGACGCAGCGGGTGATCCGAGACGTAGAGACCAAGGGCCTCCTTCTCCCACTCCAGGCTCCTGCGCTGGTCTTCCTCGACGTCAGGGAACTCTGGCTTGGGCGGCGCGAGCTCGGACGCATCGAACATCGAGAACTGATCCTCATGCGCGCCTTTGAGGCCCCTGGTAGACCGTTCGACGGCCTTCGCGTGGATCTCGACCATGGCGGCGCGCGAGGGGCCGACGTTGTCGAAGGCGCCACACTTAATGAGCGACTCGACCGTGCGCTTGTTGTAGGTCTTCGGATCGACGCGCTCGCAGAAGTCGAAGATGTCCTCGAAGGGGCCTTCTTCCACTCTCGCGGCGATGATCGAATCGACGCACGAGTCCCCGACGTTCTTGACGGCGGAGAGTCCGAAACGGATGGTCTCGCCGACCACGGTAAAGCGACGCCCACTCTCGTTCACGTCTGGCGGGAGGACCTGTATTTTCATCGCCCTGGCCTCGGCGACGTACTGGGGCACCCTGTCCTTGGTGTTCATCACGCTGCTCATAAGGGCCGCCATGTACGCCTCGGGGTAGTGGGCCTTGAGGTATGCGGTCTGGAAGGCCAGGAACGAGTAGCACGCGCTATGGCTCTTGTTGAAAGAGTACCCTCCGGCCTTCTCCATCCAGTTCCACAGTTCCTCGGCGCCATCCGTAGAGACGCCGCTCGCCGCGCAACCTGCCATGAACTTGTCCTTGAGCGTGGCCAGCATCGCCGCGTTCTTCTTGCCTATGGCCTTGCGCAGCGTGTCGGCCTCGCCCGGAGTAAACCCTCCCAGAGTCTTGGAGATCTCCATCAGCTGTTCCTGGTAAGCGGCGACGCCGTAGGTAGGCTCCAGGATCGGCTTGAGCCGTTCGTCCAGGTACTTGACGCTATCGGGGTCGTGCTTGCCGCGCTTGAAGTTGGGGATGTAGTCCATCGGGCCGGGCCTGTAGAGGGCGTTCATGGCGACGAGGTCGTCGAAGCGGTCTGGCCTGACCTCCTGGAGCATCCGCTGCATCCCGCTCGACTCGAACTGGAAGACCCCGAAAGTGTCTCCCCTGGCGAAGATCTTCAAGGTCTTCTCGTCGTCCAGGGGGATCGAACGTATGTCAGGCTCCTCACCGCCGCCGCGCCGGATCGTCTCCAGGGTCTCTTCGATCACATCCAGGTTCCTCAAGCCGAGGAAATCCACCTTGAGCAATCCCAACGCTTCCACGTCGGACATGGGATGCTGGACCATAACGGACCCCTCGTCCCTGGCGACGCGCTGCAGCGGCACTATGTCTGTGAGCGGCTCCTCCGAGATGACGACGCCTGCGGCGTGGGTCCCCGCGTGGCGGGCGAACCCCTCTATCTCGAAGGCGGTCTCGAGTACCCGCTTCGCGGCCTCATCCTGCTGTACGAACTGGATGATCTCGCGCGCGGGACCAGGGTGTTTGTCCCCTGCGACGTAGGAGCCGCTCTCCTGGCGCAGCACGTCCCTGAGCGTGGTCCCGACGGGCTTCTCGGGGATGAACTTGGCTAGCTTGTCCGTATCCGAGTAGGGATACTGGTAGATCCGCCCCGAGTCCCTGATGGCCGCCTTCGCGCCGATGGTCCCGAACGTTATGATCTGGGCGACGTGATCGATGCCGCCGTACTTGTCCGTGACGTAGCGCATCACCTCCGAGCG
>JBPCIR010000112.1:0-6066 GCA_051006095.1 Rubrobacter sp.
GATCGCCGAGCGCGGCCTCGAGGTAGGCCGGCGAAGAGAGGAGCGCAGCCCTCTCGGGTACGACGACCGTGCCGCCCGAGCCCACGACGGCGAGCGTTATCTCAGCGAGGCTCCTGGCGGCCTCATCCGAGATGGCGCCGGAGCCGTACAGACCTAATCGCAGGGCTTCAGGGCCTGCGCCCTCGTACTCCAGCGCTTCGGCGCTATCCAGGGTTTCGGTAAACCAGTCCTCGACCTTCGCGACGACGCTGTCTATACCGCCGTCGAGCTGGACACTCGCCCATCCGAAGCGCGAGGGATCCAGGCCTGCCTCTTCGAGGCGGTTTCTGAAGTAGTCGTTGTGGGTCTTCTCGCAGCCGTGCTCGAGGAGCAGCCCGAACCTCACGGTGGGGCTGGCGAGGTGGCCTAGCACGGTGCGGGAGTAGATCGTTTCGGCCGAGCCGGCGGAGACGCCGCAGCCCTCTGTGTGGGGCAGGGCCACGAAGCGGGTTACTTTACCCTGTGTAGCGCCGCGCTCGTTCAGGCGGTTGGCGATGCGGCGTGAGATCTGACCCGAGCAAAGGCTCGTAGGCATGACGAGGCCGACCTGATCCGAGACCGGCCCACGCCCACTCCTTATGGCCTCGAAGGAGAACTCGAAGTGAGGAGCGCCGCCTTTCACGGGCAAAGGCTCGCCTTCAGGTTCTTGCTCATTCCTGAGCCGGTCCAGGTTCTCGCTACCCGTCTGCTTCCAGTCGCGCCAGATCGAGACCTGGGAGTGGCCGGCACGCTCTCCGACGGTCCTCTCGCCCGAGGCGGCCTTTAGCGTCCGCTCGAAAGTCTCGCGGCCGAGCTCATCCATCGGGGTGCCGTCCAGGTAGGCGCCGGCGTTCACGTCCATGTCTTTGGAGAGGAGCTCGTAGCGGCTTGTGGTGGTGACGAATTTTATGGTCGGGACGAAGGGGAAGTTCGTAATGGAGCCGTTGCCTGTGGTGAAGAAGATCATGTTCGCCCCTGAGGCGACCTGCCCGGCGACGCTCTCCAGGTCGTTGCCAGGGCTGTCCATAAAGTAGAAGCCCGGCTCCGCCATCCTCTGGGCGTACTCGGTCACGTGGTCGATCCGCACGTCAGGGTGCTTCTTCATCGCGGCCCCGATGGACTTGATGGAGATGTTGTAGAGCCCGCGGTAGTTGTTCCCTCCTGAGGGATTGTCTTCGGCCGTGTGCCCGTGCCAGGAGACGCGTTCTTTGAACCGCTCGACCGTAGAGAGGAAGCGCCGCGCGGTCTCGAGGTCTTTGACGTGCTTCAGGACGTAGTGCTCGGCCCCGATCAACTCGTCCGTCTCGGCCAGGTTGGCGATGCCGCCGTTCCTGACGACCTCCCCACTCACCCAAGCCACCAGCGGGTTCGCTGAGACCCCCGAGAAGGCGTCGGACCCGCCGCACTGGAGCCCGATCTTCAATTCGGACGCCGGCTCCTCGGTGCGCCGCGCCGCGTCCACCTCCTCGAGCCATCCCCGCACCAGGGATTTGGCCCGTTCGAGATCCCGCCTGAAGCCCCCTTCCAAGCTCATGAACTCGTGGGCCAAGTCGTCCACCGGATAGCCGTGCTTCTCCAGGTAGGCCCTGAGCATCGTGTTCGTCACGGCCTCCTCACCGCCGTGGTCGAGCACGAGCACGGCCCCGACGTTCGGGTTGACCATAAAGCCGCTCAGGGTCCGCAATAGCAAGTCCAGGTTATTCGGCTTGCGATCCTCTCCGCCCTCCGTGTGGGCGACGCAGACTATGCCGTCTACGTTCTCGTAGGCGTCGGCGATGCCGTTCATCTCGAGCTCCAGCGCCCTGACGAACCCGGTGAGCCTCGACGTGACGCCCATCACGACTACGTAGTTGCGCGTCCCTACGCCCCTGCCAGCGCCGCGTCTGTAGCCCATAAACGTGCGCGGCTCCTCATGCAGAGGTACCTGCTCGCCGGGGCGGAAGCCCCCCTCGTCGAGGACATAGGGCACAAGCTCCGCGTCGCTGAAGTTCGGCTCCTCCGGCAGGCTCAGGCCGGTCTCGTTCTGCCCTCCTGGGACGCGTCCCCCGCCCTGGTCCGAGGTCCCTTCGGGATCCTCTTCACGCCGGGGAGAGGCCTTGAAGCGTTCGCGCAGCACGCGCAGGATCTTCTCGTTGCAAGCGTAATCGCCTGGCGCGATGTCTTTGTCCGCCCGGCCGAAGCGGAGGCCCCAGGAGAGCAGGTCCTGCCCTTGGGCTATCGGCTCGACGGCGAAGCGGTGGCCTTCGAGGACCGTGTGACCGATCGCAAACTCCGAGCCTTCACGGGATACGCGCGTCCCCGCCTCCAGCCTGCGGGTCGCCATAGCCACGTTGTCGCCCGGCGCAGGGAGGCGTCCGATCTCCCGAAAGTCCCATACTCGTTCCTTCACAACTATGCCTCCGTCATCCTTTCAGACACGGGTTCTCCCGACGAGTGTATCGTAACGCGCCCTGTTGCCGGGGACGGTAACCAGCCGGAGGAGTAGGAGGAGCGGTGGACGAGGTACCTGTTTGGACGCTGCACGTAGCAGGAACCTCCGCGTCGGCGATTTTAGAGGTTCGAGTTCGATGCGGGGTTCAGGATCTGAGCAACCGCCGCACGAGGATCGAGGCCAGTATGGTCGATGTCGCGGTCGTCGCCCCCTTGAGAAGCGCTTCGATGGCGTCGTCTTTGACCCCACGCTCATCGGGTAGGTCTATGAGTCTTTCGGTGACGTACTGGCTGATGAGGTAGGCTATCGCGACTGCCAATATGGTTATGATCCGCTGCTGCATCGCGTCGTTCATAGGATCCTTTCCGCCTCTTACGGTCTGCTCTGGTCGGTACCCACGATAGGCTGCGCGAAAACCCCGCAGGTTATGGTCTTCTATAGTACGGTTTAGAAGCTCTCATGCACTCTCGTCTTTAAGGAGTCTCATGTAGAGGGACCTGGTCTCCGGCGATGGTGAAGTACCGTACTCCTGTCCGAGTATCTGCTCGCACATCCTGTACTGGTGCAGCGCCCTGGCCCGCAGGCCGAGACGGGCGTAGCACTCCATCAGCAGACGGTAACTGTCCTCGTGGCAGCGATCCTTCTCCAGTACCCTGTAACAGGCGCGGATGCTCTCCTGGTGCTGCCCGACCTCCATGTAGTGGATGGCCAGCCGGCCAAGAAGGTCTATGTAGGCGTTGGACAGCCGCTCACGCTCGACCATGGTCCAATCCTCGTACAGGTCCTCTATCAGGTAGTCGTCCCGATACAGCTCGACGGCCCTCTCGTACTCGATGGCCGCCTCCCGCATCCGACGGTCCTTCTCCAGCCGGCGGCCCCGCTCGTGGTGTTTATCGAAGTCGTCCACGTCCGTTGTAACCCTGACGCTCGGGGACAGACGATAGTATCCGTCCTCGAGGAAGACGAAGTTCATGGAGACCGAAGACGAACATCCGCTCAAGAGCTTGCGTAGGCCATGGATAGCTGAGTTCAGGGACCACCGGGCTTTCTTGAGGTTGGACTCGGGCCACAGCCAGCCCATGAGGTGATCCTGCGAGACAGGACGGCTACGGTTTGCCAGCAGATATTTGAGTATGGTCAGCGCCTTGCTGTTACGACCAAGGAGCATGGTCTCACCATCACAGAGCATCTCGAAGTGGCCGAAGAAACGCACCTGTAAAGAAGGCTGGACGGCGGAATGCTCTCCCTGGACGGTCTCATGAACCATCCGCCGCACGGCTTCGGGGGCGGCGCCACGAGCTGAAAAAGCGCCTACCATGGACCCGTCGAGCCTACGTAGAGTCAAGATGTCCGCGTCTCTTTCCAGATAGTAGCCGGTCGGCAGATCTAACGATGATCCCTGCATATTTATCTCCAGACCGCTGATCCTGGGCCGGAAGGCCTCGGTTCGCCCCTAACAATCTTGTTTGCCGCGGTTACGCGCAGACATTCTCTATGGACCAACCGCTGCGGCTCCTTTCCCTCCGGGACGAAACTCAAGAATCCCTGGTTCGCCCGATGCCACCTAGCGGGTACACAGCATATTACAGAGATGGGGTTGCCCGTATCACTCAAATGAGTGATTCTTCGTCCCTCTGAGAAAATTCTTTGGTAGGGGTGCCAGCCGGAGCAACCCGCGCTCTTGGTGCGTGTCGCTAACCGGCGGAGTTGGCCTGTTGGTCACTGGGGGCGTATACGACTTCCAGCAGCGCCCTCACGATACGGGGATCGAACTGGGTCCCTGAGTTCTCCTCGATCTCCCCGAGAGCGGCTTTCCTTGAGATGCCGTAACCGTACGGCCTGGCACGGACCATGGAGTCGAACGCGTCGGCCACCGAGACTACCCTTGCTATCAGGGGGATATCCTCGCCGCGCAGCCCGTCGGGGTATCCCTTACCGTCGAAGCGCTCGTGATGGTGTCTGATCACCGGCAACGCCGAGGCCAGCTCTCTTACGGGGGTGAGGATCGAGACCCCCAACATCGGATGCCGCTTTATCTCCGCGTACTCATCCTCGGTCAGGCGACCGGATTTTTGCAAGATGCGATCCGGTATGCCTATCTTACCCAAGTCGTGCAGCATGGCCCCGCTGGTCAGGGCCTCCATCTGTCCTTGCGGCAGGGATATCTCGCTGCCGATGCGCAGGGCGAGGTTAGACACGGCCCTCAGATGCTCCTTGATGTAAGGGTCTTTCGCCTCCAGAGCCTCTACAAGCGTCCTGGCGATCCCCAGGACCTGCTTCTTCTCGTCTTCCACGAATCTTCCGAGACGCTGTGCCTCCGCAGGCAACCCGTAGATCCCTCCACGTTGGACTTTGGCTTTCTCCAGGGCGCGCAGGGCCGCGTCGAGAACAGATCCTTCGTCTCCGGTCTCGGCGAACACCCAGCCCACAGCGGCGGTCGAGCGCAGATCGCCACGCCTACCGGCCTCCTCCGAGACCTGTTGCTGGAGCGCGAGCGCCGCCTGGCGGGCCTTGCTCTCGCCTGACCCGCTCAGGACGACGACGAACTCCTCGTCCCCGTAGCGAAACGCGCGCTGCCTGCCGTCCGTTAGCCTCTGGCCGATCCTCTGGAGCAGAGACCCACCCGAGGCCAGATCGGATTCACCAGAACCGGTCGGTTGCATCGCCAGGACCGTAAACGGCCTGCCGTAGGAGAGTTCCCGGCGCAGAACGCGGTGGAGCGACGCGCGATTCGGTAAGCCTGTGAGCTGGTCCAGCCCGCCAGGGGCGTCCTCGGCGTCTTCCAGGGCAGGGCCCATTCCTCCGGCGAGGAGCTTCAGGGCACGCTCCTCCTCGACGCCGTACTCACCACCCCCGACGATCATCGCCCCCCACTTCTCGTCCTCGTCCGTGCCAAGGGGTATGGCCATGAAACCCTCTATCCCGTGAATCTCCTCCTCGCTGCGTACGGTGTCGCCCTCGCGGCAACTTTGCAGCACGAGACGCTGGATCGAGGGATGCCACCAGCTGGGGCAGACGTCTGAGTCCCCTTCCAGGATGGTACTGTGATGGTTGCCTTTCAGTGCGGCAACGTGCGCGTAAGACCCGCCGCCCACCGTGTGTGCCGCCTCGACGGTCCATCCGAGTATGCCTTCCAGGCTCAAGACCTTCACTACGGGTGTGAACTTCGAGATCAGAAGCTCTTCGCTCTCCACACGGTCTATCTCGTTAGCCAGGGTGGAGGAGAGCCTGATAGCGAGTCTCCTGAAACCTTGCATCTCTGAGCCCAGGAACGCGACGGCCACGCAGAAGAGCGCCACGAGGCCTGTCCTCAGGGCCACAGGCGTAGAACCGAGCGCGCCAACTCCTCCCGAGGCGATGACCGCGGCCGGGTACCCTGCCACCAGAGCGGCAGCCGCTAAGGCGACCTTCGTTCGAGTTTCGATCCAGGCTATCCCGAGCGCCGCGAGGAGCAAGAGCGAGAAGAACGGTGAGCCAGCCCCCCCTGTGTAAGCGACCAGCACCCCGACGAGCGCGGTATCGAGAAAGACGCGTACGAGCCTCTCCCGCAGAAGGATCGCAGGCCACCCCACGATCAAGCACACCCCGAACAGCAGCGCGAGTCCTGCCGCCAGGAG
>JBPCIR010000113.1:0-9026 GCA_051006095.1 Rubrobacter sp.
AGCCACGCGCCCCTGCCTGCAGAGCGGCGAAGACCGAGTCGTCGTCCTCCTGCATGCTGATGACGAGGATGCTTATGTGGGGGCTGGTGCGCAATATCGCACGGGTGGCTTCGATGCCGTTGACGCCGGGCATACCGAGGTCCATCAGGATCACATCCGGCTGAAGTCTCTCTGCGAGCGAGATGGCCTCCCTCCCGTCCCCCGCTTCGCCGATCACCTCCAGGTCGGACGCAGAGAGGAGCAGTCCCCTCAACCCGTCACGGAAGTGAGGGTGATCGTCTACGATGAGTACCCGGATCTGCTCCAAAGCTAGGCCTCCCGCGCGCCGGTCTCGGTGGTGTCTTCAGCCCGAGGCAGACGCACCCTCACGCGGGTGCCGCCGGATGGCAGGGATTCGACCACGCACGACCCGCCGAGCTCTTCGGCCCGCTCGCGCATCGAGGAGAGGCCTACGCCAGGCTTGCGGTCGTCTCCTATACCCCGCCCATCGTCGGATACCTCAAGAGTCAGCATCCCCGGCTCTTCATCCAGAGAGAGGCGTACCTCGCAGTTACGGGCATCGGCGTGACGCACGACGTTGTTCAGCGCTTCGAGGACGATGCGATAAGCGGCGACCTCGACGGCGGCGGTCAGGGTCGGCAGGTCGTCGCCCTCCGGGGCTTTGATCTCGATGTGTTGGCCGCCATTGTTGTATTGGGATGCATGCGAGTGGAGCGCTCCAACCAAACCGAGGGCATCCAGGGCGGGCGGTCTGAGCGCGTACACCAGACGCCTCACGTCCGCGACGGCGTCCTGGGCCCGCTCCGTGAGATCCCCGAGCAGTGACTCCGCGCGGTCGGGGTCTACCGGAACGAGATCCCGCGCGGCCTCGGCTTTCATGGTTAGGCCGGCGAGTTGCGGCCCCAATCCGTCGTGAAGGTCGCGCCTGAGGCGTCTGCGCTCCTCCTCCCGCGCCGCTACCAACCGCTCGCGCGAACGTTGCAAGTCGGTCGAGAGCCGGATCGCCCTATCCGTCAGACGCGCGGCGTGTACCGCGACGCCGGCCTGCCTGGCAAGGTCATCGAGCAGACGCCGGTCCGTGGGCGCGAAGGCTTCCTCACCGGCGCGCGTCCCGAGGACCAGGCGCCCGACCAGCGTGCCACCGTAGACGAGCGGAAGGTGGACCGGCGCTCTCACCGGCTCGCCGACGCTCGCGGCCTCCTCGAACGAGCCGTTCCGCTCGACCTCTATGGCCGCGTACGGCAATTTCAGCGTCTCGGCGACCGTCTCGACGACTGTGGGCACCATGGTACCGGGAGTTAGCGTGGCCTCCAGGCGCTGACCGAGACGGGAGATAACCGCGTAAGGGTCGTCGCGCTCCCCGTACATCAGCCGGTTGACGAGGCTTTGGAGACGGTCGCGCAGGGGCGCGAAGAGAACCGCCACGATGCCGGTTGCGACGAGCGAGACTAGCAGGTTGTCGTGCGAGCGGAAGAGCTCACCCAGGTAACCGACGGCGAAGACGTAGACGCCGACGACGCATGCCGTCAGCGCGCCATAGACGAGGGTGCGGTTGATGAGGAAGTCTATGTCGAAGAGCCGGTAGCGCAGGATGGCGACCGCGATGGAGATCGGTATGAGCAGCATGAACAGGGTGGCAAGTGTCGTGCCGAAAAGCTCGCCGGGCTTTCCGGGCCGGGCCAGCGAGAACAGGACCTCCCCGAAGACGATCGTCCCTATAAAACCAGCCAATGCCGCCACGAAACCGAGCACGACCCACTTGGTCTGCTGGCGCTGGACGACATCTGAGATCCGCCTGTAGCGATAGATCTGGGCGAACAAGCCCGCAAGAAGCCAGCCCAACATGAACAACAAGAACAGCGGAACCGGCCAGTTGCTCACGGCGAAAGGCGACTCGGGGAAGGCGATCTCGTACGTCACCCCCAGAACCAGCCCGATCGCCACAAAGCGCGTCCAGCCGGGAACGAACCGTCCGTCGGGAAAGAGGTAGAAGAAGAGGAACAGGGATGTCTTCCCGACGATGCCGAGGCTCTGGCCCACCCGAGACCAGATGGGATCGTACAGAGCCAGCGCTGTCGTGGTGTTCCAGAACGTCGTCCCCAACAAAATGAGGGTCAAGACGACCAACAGCGCCATCCTTTCGTCGGAGCGACGCCAGAAGATCGCGGCGGCCAACGCGACACACACCGCCGCGAAACCGGCCTCCGTAGCCACACGATACGCGGCGTAGAAACCGACCGAGATACCAGAGTCCTCTAGATTGGTTCGCAGGACGTCCGGCTCGATGCCCGACGGGAGGTTGGATAGGACGATCATCTGTTCGTAGCGTGCGGGCACGGCGACAGCAAACAGCCCTACGAGCAAGACGGCCGCGAGCACGCATCCCACGCGGGCGAGGAAGAGCCGGAGACCGTGCAACCTACCCGCAGGCGTTACGCTTACCTTACCGCCCAGACCCGATCTGGCAGGCTGCGAGTTCACGGCTGCGTCCGCCTCCTCTCCCGAACTTTTCGTGATAGATCGAATGATGCCATCCTCCGGTAGACGGCGCACCTCCCGGCGGCTTAGCACGAAAAGAAAGCCCCGGCAGCTATGTCTGCCGGGGGTCGAAGGCGGTTACTGGACACGTGGTCGGGCTCCCACTCCCACTTCCCCGGCGGAAGAAGTCTGCCCCTGGCTCCACTCCGCGTCCGGCATCGACAGCAGCTTCAGGCCAGCGGCACCGAACCCGATGAGACACAGAATCGGCCCGAGGATGGAGACGATCGCGCCACCAGGAACGAAGTCTGCGAACGGAACTAGGAAGATGCAGACCGCCGCCCATACGGGTACCGCGCCAGAGCGCCACAGGCCCCCCGCCACGAAGAGCAGGCCCAGGAAGAAGCCGATCATGAACGCGAGCATCACGATGACGAAGCCGGCGTTGGGCGGACCGCCGGAGATCAGCTCGGACATCCGCGCGCTGTTCACCGCCCCGCTCTGCACCAGCCCGAGAAGGACGATCTGGAAGCCGGCCCAGACCGCGTGACCCATGACCCCGACAATGGCGAGGGCGACTCCTATGTGTGCGAGGACTACTCCCCTGCCACGCACGAGCCCCAGAAGCCCGACAAGTGCCGGCACGAAGAGCACAGAGGAGAACATTATCAGGAGGTTCGCGGCCTGCAAGCGACCAGGACTCTCGGCCATCGTCTTTACCAGTCCGGCGTCTCCTCCGCCCCCGTGGACGATCATGGCGACAAGCAAGACCAGCGGCGCGCCGATCAGGCACAAGCCAGCCAGCGTCCGGCGGAAGTTTTCCGCACCCGTTGTCCTCAACATCTCTGCCTCCTCTTTCGAGGGCGACCTGCTCGCCCTTCGATGACCACTCTAAGCGGCATCGTGTCCCGCGGTCATGAGGCAAAGTCCCGGTTCTGCCGGGAAGAATCTCCCGACTTCCTGTATCAGGGTCGCGCAAACCGGTAAGGGCGCTGACGTGAACTACGTAACCTCGTAGATCGCTCCTGGAGGCGCGATGTGTCTGTCGCGTCGTGGATTCCCGCTTTCGCGGGAATGACGGGCGATGGGCCCGCGGGAGTGGCGTAGGCTGTCATGCCGTGAGGAAAGGGGTAGGAGTTGCGCTCACCCAGATTGTACACCGCGGAAGTGATCCTGCCGATCACGTATAACGCGGTCTCCAGTCAAGCTCTAGAACTGTTACGGCTCAGGAACGACCGCCTCTTCGTAAGCGTGCCCAAAACGGTAGAGTGTCGTCTCATCGAAGCGCCGTCCAACGAGTTGCAACCCTACCGGAAGCCCTGAGGAAGTGATCCCGCCCGGTATCGAGAGACTCGGATGTCCCGTAAGGTCGGTCGGACCTGTGAAGCGGGTGAGTGCAGAGCGGACGCTCTCCTCGTAGTCCCCGATACTGACCTCGCGTTGTCCGATCTCTGGGGCCGCCATCGGGAGTGTCGGGGTGAGGAGCACGTCGACACCGTGAAGGGCGCGGTCGAACTCGTCTGTGGCGAGCACCCCTCGCCGTCGCGCGTTCGCGTAACGGTACGCCTTCGGACGCTCGCCGTCCATCAGGCGCTCGCGGACCTCTTCGCCGAAGCTCTCCAGCTCCTTTTCGAGGCGCTCCTCGTGGACGGCGTAGGCCTCTGCGCCGAGGATTAGCCGCTGCGCGTGCAGCGTGTCCCACAGATTGGGGATCTCGACCTCCCGTACTTGCGCCCCGAGAGAGGCGAAGGTCTCCGTCGCCTCCCTGACGCGTGCCTCCACGTCCTCATCGACGTGCTCGAAGTAAAAGTCTCGCGGGATGCAGATCCTGGCCCCCCTGACGCCACGGCTCAGGTCGCGGGTGAAGTCTTCTTCGGGGAGCTCCACGGAGTAGGGGTCTTCGGGGTCGTGGCCGGCCAGAGCGTTCAGCATCAGGGCATTGTCCTCCACGGTGCTGGTGATGGGCCCGACATGATCCAACGTCCACGAGAGTGGGAAGACGCCGCTCTTGCTCACGCGCCCGAAGGTCGGCTTCATGCCGACGGTACCGCAGAGGGACGCAGGGATACGGATGGAGCCTCCCGTGTCCGAGCCCAAAGCACCGTAGCAGAGGTTTGCCGCTACTGCTGCGCCCGAGCCGCCGCTGGAGCCGCCCGTGATCCTACGCGCGTCGTGAGGATTTTTCGTCGGACCGAAATGCGAGCGGTCGCCCGTCGGACCGTAGGCGAACTCATGCGTGTTGGTCTTGCCGATGAGGATGGATCCCGCCTCCTCCAGCTTCCGCGCGACGGTCGCGCTGTGGCCAGGAACGTGCCCGGCGTAGAGAGCGGAGCCCATTGTGGTGCGGACGCCCCTGGTGTAGATGAGGTCCTTCAGCGCGACGGGTACGCCGTGGAGCGGCCCCTTGTAGTGTCCGGCCAGAATCTCTCCCTCAGCCCACGACGCTCTCTCGAGCGCCTGCTCCGCCGTGACGGTAACGAAGGCATTCGTCTCATCTACCTCGATACGTTCTAGCAACGCTCTCACGACCTCGACAGGGGATAGCCGTCTGGCCAGGAGCTCCCTGGAGAGACCGGCGAGTGAACGTGGCAGGTCTGAGTCCTTGGCCAAGCCTTTGCTCCTCTGCGGGTGGACGTGTGCAGTATCTCACAGCGGTTTGCGAAAGGTCGTTCCTTCCGCAAACTGCACCGTCAGCTTTCAGCTTTGTTCTTGTTGATGGCTGATAGCGCTCAGGAGGTTCGCCCGCAGGGTGGGGCTAGTAGCTCTGGCCCTGCTCCGCAGGCGCAGCCAGGTCCCTGGCGCGTAGGACCAGGACGGCGAGGTCGTCGCGCGGGTAGCCCTCCTGGAAATCAAGGACGACGTCCTTGATCCTCCCGGCGTGCGTCACCGCGTCGCAGTCGGCGCAGGAGCCGAGGAACTGGCGCAACCTGGCTTCACCGAAGAACTCGCCGTCGGGGGAGCGCGCCTCGGTGACGCCGTCGGTGTAGAGGACGAGCGCCTCGCCGGGCATGAGGCGCAGCGACGTGTCACTGAGCTCCGCGTCGGGGAACACGCCGAGTACCCTGCCAGAGCAGCCGACCTCCTCCACAGTGCCGTCGGAGTGGACCAGGAGCGGCGGCGGATGGCCGGCGCGCGAGACGTCTACCCCGACGCCCGCTGAGCCGTCCTGGGGCTCGAGCCGGACGCAGGCTGCCGTGCAGAAGCGGTCCTCGGGTAGCTGGCGGAGCATCGCCTCGTTGAGGGCGGCGAGAACCTCAGAGGGCCGGTCGTTCTTCAGGGTAACGGCGCGGATTGTGTAGCGGGCGAGGGCCGTCACGGACGCCGCCTCGATCCCCTTGCCACGCACATCCCCGATGGCGCACAACCACCCGTCCTCGACTGTATTTATGAGGTCGTAGAAATCCCCCCCGACGTCGTTGGCTTCCCCGACGGGGACGTACTCGGCGCCGACCTCGACGCCGGGTATCTCGGGCAGGTGCGGGGGGAGAAGGCTCTTCTGCAAGACGCGTGCGATCTCGCTGCGGTCCCTGTACAGGCGGGCGTTGTCCGCGGCCAGCGCGCAGCGGTACGCCAGATCCTCGACGAGCATGAGGTCCTCTTCGTCGTAGCGACGATCCGGGTTCGAGGAGACTAGGGTGATGGCGCCTAGCGTTCTCCCCCGCGCCACGAGCGGCACGCACATAAGGGAGCGGGGGCCGAGCCGGAGCATGACCTCCAGGTGCTCGCCTTCGAGCGCCCGCTCGTAGAAGGTGGGATAGGGGATGTCGGGGAGCAACACGGACTGCCCGGTCCTGAGCACCTCGGCGGTGCTCCCAGGGTCCCCCTCCCCGAACTGTCTGTGCTCCCTGAGCCTGCTCAGGAGGTTCTCCTTCCCATCTTCGGCGTGCGCTGCGGCGAGCTGGTTCAGGCTTCCGCCATCCTCCACGATGTCGAGCAGGCACCAGTCAGCGAGCTCGGGCACGAGGAGGCGTGTGATCCTCTCCAGGGTCTTTTCGTAGTCGAGTGAGGCCGACGAGAGCGCCGGACCGGCCGCCGCGAGCAACGCCAGGCGCCGCCTCGCCTCAACGGCCTCGGCCCTCGCGAGCTGCTCTCTCACGAGCAACAGGTCGCGTTCCTCCTCGGTCTTCTTACGCTCGCTGATGTCTTCGACCACCGCGATAAAGTAAGCGGGCTCCCCTGAAGAGTCCCGCACCAGCGACACGGTCAGGTTGACCCAGACCTCAGGACCGCCTTTCCTCAGATACCGCTTCTCTACGGTGTAGGTCTGGAGCTCGTCCTCCAGCAGCCGCCGCACCAGCGCAAGGTCTTCGTCCAGATCGTCGGGGTGGGTTATGTCCTGGAACGTCCTCTCCAGGAGCTCCTCCCGCTCGTAGCCCACGATCTCACACAGACGCCGGTTGACGCGGAGCCAGCGGCCTTCGATCCCAACCTGCGCCGCCCCGATGGCGGCGTGCTCGAAGGTGGCCCTGAAACGCTCCTCGCTCTCGCGCAGGACCTCCTCGATCCTGCGCCGTTGTGTGATGTCGTTCTGGACACCGACGAAGTTGGTCAGCCTGCCCTCTTCGTCGTGGACGGGCGAGACGTACAGCTCGTTCCAGAACAGCGTCCCGTCCTTGCGGTAGTTCCTCAAGACTACCCTGCACTCCCGCTCTTCTCTCAGCGCCTCCCGCAACTCGTCGAGCGCAGGCTGGTCGCGATAGTCGCCCTGCAAAAAGCGGCAGTTCCGGCCCCTGACCTCCTCCGCGGTGTAGCCCGAAATCTTCTCGAAGGCCGGGTTGACGTAGACGATGGGGTTGTCGACTATCTTCGGGTCCGTTATGACGATGCCGTTCGAACTCGCGGCGACGGCCCGATCTAGCAGACGCCGCATCTCCTCCGGAGCGGGCCGCCCCGGGTCTCCACCGCGCCAGGTACGTGAAGAAGAAGTCTCCAATCCCCGTATTCTACAGCCTCCCACGACCTCATTCCCGGTGTGCGAGGACGACCCCGAGATCTCCTCGCGAGGTTAAGGGCCCGCGATTTCGGGGTATAACACGTGGGTAAAGCAAAGCCAAGCCATGAGAGGAGAAACGAAAATGGCATACGAGCTACCACAGCTGCCATACGCATACGACGACCTAGAACCCACCATAGACGAACAGACCATGCACCTCCACCACGAAAAACACCACAACACCTACGTAACAAACCTAAACGCCGCCCTCGAAAAACACCCCGAAGCCGACCCTGGCACAATCGAGGAGCTCCTCGCCAACATAGACTCCGTGCCAGAGGACATAAGAACAGCCGTTCGCAACAACGGTGGAGGACACTCCAACCATTCGATGTTCTGGCAGATCATGGGACCCTCTGGCCAGGGAGGAGGAGAGCCGACAGGAGACCTCGCCGCGGCGATAGACTCCTCGTTTGGCTCGTTTGACTCCTTCAAGGAGGAGTGGGGCAAGGTCGGGGCTCCAGGCAGCGTCTTCGGGTCAGGGTGGGTGTGGCTTATCGCCTCATCAGATGGCTCGCTCTCGATAGAGAAGACGGCGAACCAGGACTCGCCTCTTATGGAAGGCAAGACGCCAGTTATAGGGTTGGACGTGTGGGAGCACGCCTACTACCTGAAGTACCAGAACCGCCGACCGGAATACATAGGGGCTTGGTGGGACGTAGTGAACTGGGATGAGGCCGAGAGGAGATATCAGGCCGCCCAGAGCGCCTAGCGCAACAGTCCGATAGCACGCAGAGGGTGGGAGCCCCCGGTCGTACTCCCGGGGGCTTCTCCTTGCGCGGGAATGACGTGTAAGGGAGGCCCCCCCATGCGTGCCCGCGTCCAGAAGGCGCTCACCTACGAACGGGCTCGGTATGAGATTGCTACTCAGTCGGGACCAAACCTGTAGACTTATTCAGCAGCGAGGGTGCGAGAGCGGGAGGATACTCACTTATGCGGCTTGTGATCTTGGGTGGCGTGGCGGCCGGGACGAAAGCGGCCTCGAGGGCGCGCAGGCTAGACCCGGAGATGGAGATCACGGTCTACCAGGAGGAACCGGAGCCCTCAATCAGCGAGTGCGGCCTACCTTACTACCTCTCCGGCGTCGTCGGGGAGCGTGAGAACCTCATCGCCCGCACCCCCGAGCAGTTCGCGGATAAAGATATAGAGGTCCTGGTCCGCCACAGGGTGGAGAGCATAGACGCCGCCGGCAAGAAGCTCTCGGTACGCGATCTAAGGACCGACAAGGTTTTCGATGATACCTACGACCGTCTCATCATCGCGACCGGCGCGCGGGCCGTCCTCCCCCCTATCCCAGGTGCGGAGCTCGAAGGCGTCTTCAAGCTCCGCTTCCTGACGGATTCCGATGAGATACGTAGATACATCGAGGAGCGGTCCCCCGGTAAGGCGACGATAGTAGGAGGGGGCTACATCGGGCTCGAGGTCGCAGAGAACCTGTGCAGGCTCGGGATGGAGGTCTCCCTGATCGAAGGCGAGGATAGGGTCGCCCTCGCCTACGGTCCCGAGGTCTCGGAGAACGTCGAGGCCGAGCTCGAAGCCAACGGCGTCGGCGTCT
>JBPCIR010000114.1:0-4624 GCA_051006095.1 Rubrobacter sp.
GGAGACCGTTGGGGGCAGGTGAGTCCTCTGTAGGCCGAACCAGAGCCCGATTTTCGCGGGCGGAATTGCTGTATAATCTGCACCCGTCAAGCAAAGTAAAGGAAAGCAACTGTTTCATGACTGACACTACACAGCAAGTATCCCGAGAGTTGACCATGAAGGACTTCTTCCGGGAGGAGAATGGGGAGGTCATCCCCGTCGACGAGAGCGTCCTCATAGATTTCAAGGACGGGGACATCGTCGAGGGCGAGGTCGTCCGGATAGATAGGGACGAGGTACTCGTCGACATCGGCTACAAGTCCGAGGGGCTCGTCCCCTCGAACGAGCTAACTATCCGCAAGGGCGCAGACCCCCACGACGTCGTCGAGCTTGGCCAGCGCCTCGAAGCCCTGGTAATGCAGAAGGAGGACGCCGACGGGCGCCTCATCCTCTCGGCCAAGCGGGCGGCTTTCGAGCGTGCCTGGAACCGCATCGAGGAATCCTACAACGACCAGCGCACCGTCGAGGGACCCGTCATCGAGGTGGTTAAGGGTGGCCTGATCCTCGACATCGGGCTGCGGGGCTTCCTGCCGGCGAGCCTCGTCGATATCAGGCGCGTAAGGAACCTCGACTCGTTCCTCGGCCAGAAGCTCGAGTGCAAGGTCATCGAGCTTAACCGGAGCCGCAACAACGTCGTTCTGTCCAGGCGCGCCGTCCTCGAGGAGGAGCGCAAGGAGGAGCGCGAGCGTATCCTGACCTCGCTCGAAGAGGGCATGATCGTCAAGGGCACCGTCTCCAACCTCGTCGACTTCGGCGCGTTCGTCGACCTCGAAGGGATCGACGGCCTGATCCACATCTCCGAACTCAGTTGGCAGCACGTCGACCATCCGAGCGAGGTCGTCGAGGTGGGCGAGGAGGTCGAGGTCAAGGTCTTGGAAGTCGACCGCGACCGCGAGCGCATCTCGCTCGGACTCAAGCAGACCAGGAAGGACCCCTGGCAGGAGATCGTCGAGCGGGTCAACGTCGGGGAGCAGATCCAGGGTAGGGTAACCAAGCTCGTCTCCTTCGGTGCCTTCGTCGAGGTCGCAGAGGGGGTCGAGGGTCTGATCCACATCTCCGAGCTCGCGGACCACCACGTCGAGACTCCGGACGAGATCATACGCTCCGGTGATGAGGTCGACGCCCGCATCATCGACGTCGACGCCCGCCGCCGCAGGCTCTCGCTCTCCCTGCGCCCGAAGCGCGAGGACCGCGAAGAGCGTCCCCGCCGCGAGGAGCGCCCGCGTCGCGAGCCCGAGCAGCGTGGCACCTCCGAGCGCAGGAGCAGCGAAGGTAGCGGCCTCCGCACCGGCGCCTTCGACGCACTCGCCGACCTCGACCTCGAGGAGAAATAGCAGAGGACCCGTTACACAGAAGGTCCGTGGAAGGGCCGGTGACCATCGCCGTCACCGGCCCTTTCGCGTCGGGCAAGAGCACGCTGGTCAGCCTATTGGGGGAACTGCCAGGCATAGAGACGGCCTCGGCCGATGAGATCGTGCACCACCTCCTGAAGAATGATCGCCGGACGATCTCGAGGATCATCGAACGTTTCGGGGAAGGCGTCAGAGGACCTGAAGGCATCGACCGTAAGGCCCTAGGCCGCGAGGTTTTCGGTGACGCCGGGGCACTGCGGGAACTCGAAGAGATACTCCACCCCCTGGTACGTAGCGAGACCGACAGGCGTATCGAGGCATCGGGGGCCGAAGTGTTCGTCGTCGAGATACCGCTGCTGTTCGAGACTGGCCGGGGTGAGGACTTCGACTTTACGGTCGCCGTTACAGTGCCTGAAGAGAGGCGCCGCGTGTGGGCTGAGGAGCGGGGCCTAAACGAGGCGGCGCTGCGGGCCGTAGAAGCGCGGCAACTCTCCGGTGAGGAGAAAGCCAGTCGTGCTGACCTGGTAATAGAAAATGACGGCAACCTGGATAAACTTAGAGAGCAAGCGTACGAGCTCGGGCGCAAGATTCCCCGGGAGAGAGGGCCTCACGGCAACCCACGGTAAGAGAGGCAGGTACGGAAGGTCGCGGGCCCGCCGCCGGCGCGGGATTCTCGTGTTGCTGGTAGTCGTCGGGATCCTCGCCATCCTGCCTTTCGCTCTCAGACTACCCGATGCCGTGATGCGGATCATGTACCCCCTACGGTATGAAGCGATCATCCGTCAGGCCAGCGAGGAGCATGGTCTCGATCCCACGTTCGTTGCGGCTGTGATCTACACGGAGAGCCGCTTCAGGCCCGACGTCGAATCCCCCAAAGAGGCCTACGGGCTCATGCAGCTACTCCCGCAGTCTGCGCACTTCATCCAACGCCAGAGCAGAATAAAGGGCGACTACCGAGACCCGAAGGTCAACATCAGGTTGGGAACCTGGTTCCTCGGTTACCTCGAGGATCAGTACGAGGGCGACGAGAGGCTCATGCTCGCCGCGTACAACTCAGGAGAAGGGAACGTGAACGCGTGGGTTTCCGACGAGGGCTTCGACATCGAAAACGATATACCCTACAAGGAGACCCGCAATTACGTGAAAAACACCCTCGAGGCGCAAAAGACCTACCAGCAACTCTATGGCAAGAACCTGCAACTCCAAAAATAGTCCATTTGGGGGATGCGGACGGCGCCTCGCACAAGGCAATATTGGTTGGGTTGGTAGTGGGAAAGCTGTGCTCTACGAGGCAAGCCATGATGTTAGGGCACCTCTAGGAAAGGAGCGGAGGACATGAGACGACTCGTCTTTCTGTTGACGGCGATGGCCCTGGCGCTGGTTCTGGCTAGCGGCGTCGCGCTGGCGGTCAACAAGATAGGCACTAATGGTCCGGACACTCTCAGGGGCACCAGCGGGGACGACAACCTACTGGGCAAAGGCGGCAACGACGCGCTCTACGGCTTTGGTGGCCGCGATAACATGCTGGGCGGGGAAGGCAAGGATTGGGTCCTCGGCGGCAACGAGCAGCGTCCTTTGGGAGGCGACAAGAACCTGGTGGGAGGTCCCGGCAACGATGGGGTTCAAAGCGGGCGTGGCTCAGACAGCGTGCTAGGCGGTCAGGGCAACGACCTTGTAACTGGTGATAATGGCTCAGACAACGTGGTTGGCGAAGAAGGCATGGACCTGATCGATGGTGGGCCAGGCTCCGACCGCGTGGTGGGCGGAGATGGGCCCGACCTCCTCATCGACGGACCCTTCCGCGAAACTTCTCGGGACACCCTCAGCGGCGGAGGCGGCAACGACGCGTTCTTCCTCGACAACGGGCCAGCGACGAGGGACATAGTGTCTTGCGGTGGTGGCTTCGACCGGGTGGCCGCGGACGCCGAAGACGTAGTCGCGCCCGACTGCGAGCAGGTCAGAAGAGGGCCCAACGCTGGGGTGAAACTCAACGAATACCTCGATGCGTCAGGGTTCTACGAGGATCTCTTCGAGGGTTTGGCGCCTTTCCCCGAAGGATAGAGGCCACCTCTCAGGTAGAGGCGTGGGGGAACGAAGTAGCGAGGAAGTGACGAACTCTGGGCGACCGGCGGCCTGGCAGCAGCACGGCCCGAGACAGACCAGTGGTGAGGTCCAAGCTGTACGCATCTGGCTGCTTGGCGGCTTCCGGATCTCGATCGGCTCTTCTCGGAGCATCGCGGGGGAGAAGTGGCACCTGAGGAAGGCCGGCAACCTGGTCAAACTGCTGGCCCTGGCACCAGGACACCACCTCCACCGCGAGCAGGCGACGGGTCTACTGTGGCCGGAGCTCGACTCGAAGGCCGCTGCCAACAACCTGTACCACGCGCTGCACGTCGCCCGCCGCATCCTCGAACCCTCAACCCAGGCCACCGCTGCCTCTGCCTACCTGCAGCTTAGTGGCGAACAACTGGCCTTTTGCCCCGACGGGCCGCTGTGGGTAGATGTCGAAGCCTTCGAGGAAGCGGCCAACATGGCCCGTCATGCTCTCGAAGCCGCGGCCTATCGGACAGCCATAGATCTCTACTCGGGTGAGCTTCTGCCACAAGACCGTTACGAGCCCTGGGTGGAGCAGCGGCGGTCGGAGCTGCGAGGCCTCTACCTCTCGATCCTCGTCGAACTGGCCGGACTTTACGAGGAGGGTGAGGAGTACGGGCCGGCCATCGAAGCGCTGAGCCGCGTGGTGGCAGAGGAGCCGACACACGAAGGGGCGCACGTGGGGCTCATGCGCCTGTACGCCCTCTCGGGGCGGCGGAGGGAGGCGTTGGGGCAGTACGAGCGGCTCAGGGAAGCACTCCTCGAGGAGTTTGGATCGGAGCCCGAGGCAGCGCCCAGGTATCTGCAGGAGGAGATCTGGACTGGCACCTTCCCGCCGGCCCGTTCGCCAACGCCCGCCGGAATCCAGGCGCAAGAGCCTTCTTCCGGTGCTGGGATCGCCAGGCACAACCTGCCCGTCGCGCGCACCAGCTTTGTGGGTCGTGAGCGTGAGACGCATGAGGTCAGACGGCTCCTGGCCATGACGGGGCTGTTGACACTTACCGGCGCGGGCGGCTGCGGCAAGACGCGGCTGGCGCTGGAGGTGGCAGGGGACCTGGTGAGTCTCTACCCTGACGGGGTGTGGCTGGTAGAGCTGGCGTCGGTCTCCGACCCTGCGTTGGCGCCGCAGGCGGTGGCCC
>JBPCIR010000115.1:0-18448 GCA_051006095.1 Rubrobacter sp.
CCCACAACCGCCTCGCGCAGCAGACGCCGCTCCTCCTGGCGCTCTCGGCCAACTCTCCTTTCTGGCAGGGTTTCGACACGGGCTTCGAGTCGGCAAGGGTGAAGATCTTCGAGAGCTTCCCGCGCGCTGGCCTCCCCCCCGCCTTCCCCGACTACGAGGCATTCGAAGGTTACGTAGACCTGATGGTCGGGGCCGGCGCGATGGAGGACTACACCTTCTGCTGGTGGGACGTGCGCCCGCACGCCAAGATCGGGACGATAGAGCTGAGGGTCCTCGACTCCCAGACCAACCTGAAGGACACGATGGCCCTTACTGCCCTGACCCAGTGCCTGGTAGCCGAGGTGCTCGAGGAAGTCGGCCCGCACGAACCCTACAACATGCACCTGGCGGTAGAGAACAAGTTTCGCGCCTCCAGGTACGGTATGGACGCGGCGTTCTATGACGCCCACGACCAGACCACGGTCCCTGCCAGGGACCTCGGCCGTACCCTCGTCGAGCGGCTGAAGCCCTACGCCCAAGACCTTGGCTGCGAGAGCGAGCTCGAAGGCGTCCTTGAGATAGTAGAGGGCGGCACGGGCAGCCAGCGCCAGCGCGAGGTCTACAAAGAGAGCGGCAACTTCCTCGACGTGGTCGCCTTCCTTATAGAGGGCACCCGCCCCGCCCTCGCCGAGGAACAAAGCTAGTCAGCACTTCAGCACGCCGCCCTACAGGCGGCTTGTCAGCACGTCAGGTAATGTCGTGCAGCGCGCGGCCGGGCTTAGTAATGCGCGGGGGTCTGCGCCATACGGCCAAAGAGCTTCGAACGGGACGCAAGCTGAAATGCTGACAAGCGAAGGCGCCAGCCGGAGCGTGCTGACTAGCTGAAATGCTATTCAAACCCCAGACTCCAGGCGCGGTCCAGGTCGTAGTTGGAGTAAGCGCGGAAGGCGACCATGGTCTCGGTGCGGGCGACGCCTGGGACCTGGGCTATTCTCTCGGGAACGATCTCGGCGAGGCTCTCGAAGTCGGGGATACGGACCATGACGACGAGGTCGTAGGGGCCCGTGACCGAGTAAGCCTCGGTGACGCCATCTATTGCGAGCATGGCCTGGGCGGCTTCCTGGACGCGCTCCGTCCTGACGAGGACTATAGCAGTTACCATGCGGGCTCCTCAGATCCCAAACGTCACCCTCCCCGTGAGGGTGTTATTGGCCGTGCGCTTCTCGTACTCGACGGGCCCGGCCTCGACGGTGGCCCTGGCGGTCTCGTCGAGTTCGCCGGGTATAAAGCCGCCGACCTCGACCGTCGCCACCTTATTGGGTTCGATGCGCGCTATTGTCTTGCTCTCGGACTGGCGTTCGGCGCTCGTGTTGAGGATGACCTCGACCTCGACGCCCGTCTCGGGCACCTCGCCGCTGTTCCCGAGGGTCACGGCGAAGGTCGGCTCGTCAGCCCCTGTCAGGATCACGTTCCCGTTCGAGTACAGTCGCTTGCCCGCGACCTCGACGGCCGTTACCTGCACCCCGTGCAGGGCGTTCGGGTCGCTACTTGCGGTGCCTGATACGGGGGCAGCATCGAAACCGAGCGCTCCGTAATCCATAAAGGATTGCGGCTCTTCGAGGTAGGCTTGGTCGCTCGTCTGGCCCGCGGTCTCCAGAGAATGCTTGACGGCGGGGATGTAGTAGTTCGCGACGATGCTGTCGCTGGTCCTGTAGTCCTCGACAGCCGTAGCAAGCTCCCTGGTAAACCCGCCCGCGTCCCCAGAAGCCGCCTGCACGAGCTCGTCCGTGGCCTGGGATCTTACGCCCAGCGCCGTGACGACGTAGTGATGGGCGTCATCGAACTCAGGGGGGATCTCCTCCTGCCTCAGAGCCTGTAGGTATTGCTGTTCGGTACGGTTGGCCGCCTGGGCGAGCGCCTCGTCATCCAGCCTGGCAGGGTCCCCTCCGGCGTTGCCCAGGATGCCCTGGAGCTCCCCTCTGCCCGCGTTGGAGGAATCGCTCAAGAAGCTGTCCGCGCTGGTGACGTACTTGCGGACCTGGGTCGACTGCTGGTTTGCCACGCAGCCACGGGCGACGAAGAAGATAAACCCGAAGACCAAGATGAGGAGGAGGAGGGAGCCGACGAGGGTGAGCCAGGCTGGGAGCGTTCTCTGGCGGCGCTCTTTCGGAGAGCTGTGGGATCTCCTGGGACGGCCCGGCGGCCTCGGACGGCGAGACTCGGGGGCGGCCCTGTGAGGTCTACGCTCTATACGAAACCCCCAAGAACATGTCGTGGGCGAGGGGGGACTCGAACCCCCACGGCCTCTCGGCCACTAGACCCTGAACCTAGCGCGTCTACCAATTCCGCCACTCGCCCGCAGGCCCTCTCTGGGAGACGTCCTGAACTGCGGGGGATTGTACCAGCACTTCAGCCCGCCGGCTGTGCCGGCTTGTCAGCACTTCAGCACGCCGCCTTGCAGGCGGCTTGTCAGCTATCAGCCAGGTCGTGGATGGCGGAGGGGTGTTCTCTTGAGAAGCGGTTTATGAAGGCAAACGGTTCGCGGTCGAGCATGGGCGGCGAACCGACACCAAGAAGCTGAAGTGCTGACAAGCGACCGAAGGGAGCGTGCTGAAATGCTGACAAGCGGAGGCGTTAGCCGGAGCGTGCTGATAGGCTATACAATAGCCTATCAAGTAGTGACAGAGACGCGCTACATCGAAGGACAGGGACGTTACGCGCTGGCCGAGATGGTCGGGCGCGGCGGCTTCGCGACCGTGTGGCGCGCCCGTTCTCTCAAGGGCTACCTCAGGGGCAAGGACGTCGCCGTCAAGGTCATCCCAGTCTACAGCGCCGGCGAGCGCTCGCGCGCCCTGCGGGAGGGCCAGATCGCCGAAGGGCTACGGCACAAGAACATAGTAGAGACGCTCGAAGTCATCCCTGGCGACCACGAGATCTACCTCGTAACGGAGTACGTGCGGGGGATGCCGCTCGACGAGGCGGCCAAAGGTTACGAGGTAGACGAGATCGTTGACTCCTTGACCCAGATCCTCGAAGCTCTGGTCTACGCCCATGGGCAGGGCATAATCCACCGCGACATAAAGCCGCAGAACGCGCTCGTGGACGCCCGCGGGCGGGTGAAGCTCACGGACTTCGGGGTCGCCTTCAGGGCCGGGGATACACGCCTTACGCGCGTCGGTTTCGCCGTAGGCACGCCTGGCTACATCGCGCCGGAGATCCTGGACGGCGCCGACCCGACCGCGCTTACGGACATCTACGCCGTCGGCGCGACGGCCCGTACCCTGCTCGCCCACCAGCCCTACGAGCCGCCCCCGCGCCTCAAGGAGTTCGTCGACCGCACCACCTCGCCCAACCCGGCCCATCGCCCGCAGAGCGCGTGGGCCGCCGTCAAGCTCCTCACCGGCAGGAAGGCCCCAGCGGGCAGTATCTCGCCCGCTGAACGAAAGGCGCCAGACAGGCTCTCCGGGGGCTTCAAAGAAGGCACGCTGCGTATCATCAACGGCCTTGCGGCCGGCTGGCTCGGATACCTACTCGCGGCCCAGATCCTTGCGGACGGGGCACAGGCGCTTGGGATCGCCGCCGGGCTCGGCGTACTGGCCTATCTGCTGCCGCGCCTCGGCGCCCTCGGGGTCATAGTCGCGCTCGCCGTGCTGCTGATACGGAACCAGGCCGGCCTGGGGTTCTCCGTGCTCGTGCCCGTCCTCGGGGGCGTGTGGGTGATGGGCGCCGGTTCGGCCAGCGGTGACGTGAGAAGACTGCCGCTAGGGCCCGCGCTCGCCGCGGTGCTGGCCCTCCTCGTCGGACTAGGGACGCTCTTCGGGACCACCCTGGTGGTAGGGCTGCCGCTACTCTTCGGCGCGCTGATGCGGCCGTTGGGTGCGTGCCTCTCTGCAGCGGCCGGGGCCTTTACCTTGATCTGCTACGACCTCACGGTGCCCAATGGCTCCTTCGCCGACGGCCCTTACGCCGAGTTGCCCTTCTCGGGGGCGAAGCTCGACGTCTTGCCGATCACGCTTGGAGTCGGCGGCCTGATCGATTATTCCCAGGGGTACCTGCAGTATTTCCCCAAACTGCCGCTCTTGATCCTGCTGTGGGCGGCGATGGCAGGTGTCATCTCGCTCGCCGAGTGGGCAGGTAAGTGGGTCATGGGCCTGGCTGTCGCTGTAGTCGGGGGAGCCTTAGGGTACGCCCTACTCGTCTCCCCGAATGCCCCTCCAGGCACACTCGCTTCGGATATGATTTCGCTCGGCCTCGCGGCTATAATATACGGGGTGCTCAGGTACCTCGTGTCGAGGGTGAGAGGGTAGGTCTCTTTGGGTTTTCTCAAACACATCGAAAAGCGGATGGAATCGCTGGTAGAGGGCGTCTTCGGAAGGGCGTTCAGGCGTCAGATCCATCCCGTAGAGATCGCCAAGGGCCTTACCAAGCAGATGGATGAAGGCAGGATGGTTTCGATCTCGCGCACCTACGCCCCGAACGACTTCACGGTTCACCTCTCCAATGAGGACACCGAGTCCATCAGGGCCTACCAGGCTTCGTTGAAGGACGAGCTGATCCAGTACGCCTCGACCCACGCCGAGAACAAGAACTACCACCTCATGACCCCCCCAAGGATACGCTTCGAGTCCGAGGACACGCTCCGCTTCGGGGAGTTCGGCGTCACAGCCAAGCTTACGGGCGGCGACGGTCCCAGGGAGAAGGACGCCCCGCAGGACACCTCCGGCCAGACCCGCATCTTCCGCACCGAGGAGTCGACCGGCGGAGAGATAGACCAGGGCACCGCCGCGATCTCCGCCGACGAGGCAAAGCGCCACGGTCTGGCGTGGGAGATCGTCGAGGTCGTTCTAGGGAATGAGAAGCACCAGTTGGAGGGACGCGGCCCGTGGAGCGTGGGTCGCTCGCAGGAGAACGACATCGTTGTAAACGACCCGAACGTGTCGAGAAAACACGCCAGGATCTCACGGGCCGACAGCGGCTTCGTCGTCGAAGACCTCGGTTCCACGAACGGCACCCTGCTCGACGGCGCCCCCATCGACCGCGAGATGATCGAAGGCGGCGACGAGTTGACCTTCGGCCAGAGTACGGCCCGCTTCATCCGCCGCATAGAAAATCCGGGCGAGGAGTCCGGCGGGAGACGTTAGGGGATGCTCGAGCTCCAGGTGCCGCTGCTTGCGGCGAAGGCTCTGCTGTTGCTTTTGCTCTTCGCCTTTATCTACGCCGTGATGAGCCGGAGCATCGGTGACCTGCGGAAGATACCTGACGATGAGGCTTATGTGCCGGGCCGGGGCAACAACGGACGCGGGACGTACGCCCGCAGGGGCTCCGCCTCTGGGATTCCCGGGCTGGTAGTCGAGGACTCGGAGATCCTGGCCCCCGAGACGCGGTTCGAGCTCGAGGACGGCGAGACCAGCGTCGGGCGCTCGTCGGGCAGCACCATCGTGTTGAAGAGCGACGACTACGCCTCGGGGCGCCACGCCCAGCTAACCAGGCATGGTGGACTACTCTACGTCGAGGACCTCGGCTCGACGAACGGGACTTTCGTGAACGGGAGCAAGACCGTGGGCGCCACGCCCTTGAGGAACGGGGACACCGTCAGGGTCGGCTCGACCACCTTCAGGTACGAGGAGTAGGGTCTTGCCTTTCCTCGAGTTGCAGCCGTTCGGCGTTACCGACGCTGGCAAGGTCCGCCAGAACAACGAGGACGCCATGCTCATCGGCGATGGCGAGGACGAGACGCTCTTCGTCGTCGCCGACGGCATAGGTGGCTTCGAGGCAGGGGAGGTCGCGAGCTCCCTCGCCGTAGAAGTGCTCAGGGATCTCCAGCCGGACGAACCCTTCAAAGCGGCCATAGGAGAGGCGAACCGCAGGATAGTGGCCGCCGGCCGCGGCGACGAGAAGCTCTCGGGGATGGGTACAACCATCGTCGCCGTAAGGTTCAGCGGGACGCAGAGGGAGCCCGTGGCCGAGGTGGCGCACGTCGGTGACTCGAGGGCCTACCTTCTGCGTGGCGGCGACATGAAGCCGGTTACAGAAGACCACTCGCTCGTCGCCGAGCTTGTGCGCAGCGGCGACCTGACCAGGGATCAGGCAGCCGAGCACCCCCAGAAGAACCTCATCACCCGCGCCCTCGGCGCTGACGAGGAGGTCGATGTCGACACCGCCATACTGCCCGTAGAGGCCGGCGACCGAATCCTGCTCTGTTCGGACGGGCTATCGGACATGGTCCATGAGGACGGGATCTCGCTGATCCTGGCCGAGTCCCCGGACGACCCGGAGAAGGCGGCGCGAGGTCTGCTCTCCGCGGCCCTCGACGCCGGCGGCAACGACAACATCACCGTCGTCATCATCGACGTAAAGGAGCAGCCCGAACGCCAGACGGAGGCACCAGAAAGGCGTGAGAGACGCTCCGGCGGCACCAGCGAGATGCTCGCCTTGGGGTCTGACGCTCGCGCCCCATCCAGGGATAGCGGCGCCCAGAGACGCCCCAGGCGGTCTTCCAAGGTAGCGCGCCGGAAGCGGTCGAGGGGTTTCGGGAACGCGCTAGGAAAGCTCGTGCGGGGGCTTGCGATCATTGTGGTACTAGCCCTCGCCCTGACGCCTGCGTACCTCTGGGGATCCAGCCGGTACTACTTCGAGTTCGACGAAGGGGAGGTGGTGGCCTACCAGGGTTTGCCCTACGCTCCGCTCGGGATCGAGCTCAACCAGGAGTGGCGCAGGCCTGGGCTCACCGAGTCTGAGATCAAAGATCCCTACAAGCGGCCCATAGAGAACCACAAGCTCTACACCAGGGACCAGATAGAGAGGGTCCTCGAGGACCTCGGTAGCTAGGGTGGTCCGAGGATGACCCAACGCGCCTTCACGCCCATGGTGCTGGCGCTGCTCGTTACCACTCTGGGTTTCGCGACCCTCATCTTCGTCCAGGAGGCGGCGAGCCCTCCGCTCGTCTACGGCGCTTACTACGCCGGGACCCTCTTCGCGCTCTACCTCGGGGTGAGGCTTCTTTTGCCCCACTCCGACGTGCTCCTTTTGCCGATAGTGACGCTGTTGACGGGGCTCGGGCTCGTCATGATCTTCAGGCTGACCTACGATGTAGCGGGGGCGCAGAAGCTAGCGCTGACACAGGCGGTCTGGATCCTCATAGGGAGCGGCACGATGTTCTTGCTTGTGCTGTTTTTCCGCAACTACGGCAGGATCTTCGACTACAAGTACCTGCTCGCCATCGCGGCTGTCTTCCTGATCGCCTCGACGTTCACGCCCCTTGGTTACACGGTCAACGGGGCGCGGCTCTGGGTCGACCTCGGGCCCGTCAACTTCCAGCCGTCTGAGTTCGCCCGCATCGCCCTGGTGGTCTTCTTCGCCGGGTACCTGGCCGAGAAGCGCGACGTGATGGCCGCGACGAGCCGCAGCTTCCTCGGTGTCCAACTGCCCGCGATAAAGTACTTCGGACCCGTAGCCCTCGTCTGGGCCGCCTCCCTGGGCCTCCTCGTCTTCGAGAAGGACCTCGGCTCGAGTCTGCTCTTTTTCGCCGTCCCCCTGCTGATGCTCTACGCCGCGACGGGCCGCACAGCCTACGTGTTGCTCGGGGGGATCCTCTTCACTCTGGGCTCCTTCGTGACCTTCCTGCTCTTCGACCACGTGCAGTTGCGGGTGCAGAGCTGGCTGGACCCGTGGAGGGACCCCGACGGGGCGGGGTTCCAGATCCTGCAGAGCATCTTCAACATCGCTGACGGCGGGCTGCTAGGCACGGGGCTTGGGGCTGGCTTCGCCCAGACCATCCCCGAGGTCGAGACGGACTTCGTCTTCTCAGCGATCGCCAGCGAGCTTGGCCTGCTAGGGGCTACGGCGGTCTTGCTAGCCTTCCTGGCCTTCACCTACAGGGGGATGAAGATCGCCATGCTCGCAGAGGATGACGCATCCAAGCTCCTCGCCTACGGGCTCACGGCGATGTTCGCCCTCCAGACCCTCATTATCGTGGGCGGGGTCACCAAGGCCATACCGCTAACTGGCATCACGCTTCCCTTCGTCTCCTACGGCGGTTCCTCCGTCGTAGGCAACTTCATACTTACCGGCCTCCTCCTGCTCGTCTCGGAGAGGGCGGGGCGGCGCGAGGCCGAGGGGCTCGCGTACGGGGATGATCCCTCCTGGGGGTCTCCATGAACGCGCACCTCAGGCGCACCTTCTACCTGTTCGTCGCAGGGTTCGTCGGGCTCGTCGTGATGCTCGCGTACTGGCAGGTCTACTCCAGGGAGGCGTTGGCCAACAACCCCGAGAACAGCTTTCAGACCCAGCGCTCCATCTCCTCGCCGCGCGGTTTGATCCTGGCCGGCGACGGTGAGACCGTGCTCGCCAAAAGCGTCGAGCGCCCCACACCGAGGGGCCCCGTCTACGACCGCGTCTATCCCCTGGGCGAGCCTTACTCCAACGTGGTCGGCTACTGGAGCACCCGCTACGGGGCGACGGGCATAGAGATCGGCAACAACACGGACCTCTCCAGCATAGCGGGGGAACCGGAGACCTTGGACGACCTGATCAACCGCGCCACGGGAGGCCCGCAACCCGGCAACAACGTGGTCCTCACCATCGACCCTGGACTTCAGGAGCTCGCCCATCAGGAGCTCTCCGCGAGCTCGACGGGCAGGGGCTCTGTGGTCGCCTTGAATCCCAAGACCGGGGAGATCCTCGCGATGGCCACCTCCCCATCATTCGACCCCAACAACGTCGACGAGAACTATCCAGATCTTGCCAGCGCCGAAGGCGCGCCCCTCATCAACCGCGCGACCCAGAGCCTCTACCCGCCAGGCTCGGTCTTCAAGGTGATAACGGCCGCCGCGGCGCTCGGGGCTGGGGTGAGTCCGCAGCAGACCTTCTTCGACAGCGGGGCCTACGAGCTGCCAGGCTACACCGTCAACAACTTCGAGGGCAAGGACTACGGGGAGGTGACCTTCACCCGGGCGCTCGCCTACTCGATCAACGTGGTCTTCGCTAAGATAGCGGTCGATATCGTAGGGGCCCAGCCTCTTACCGAGATGGCCCTGGACTTCGGTTTCGGCGACCCTTACGATGACTTCCCCCTACTCGTCTCGGGGAGCAGCGTAAACAGCCTCCCCCCCGAGCAATGGACCACGGGAACCCTCGCTCAGACGGCCTTCGGCCAGGGCGAGGTGCAGTCCAACGCGTTCCAGATGGCGCTCGTCGCCGGGGCCATCGCCAACGACGGCGAGCTCATGGAGCCCCGCATCGTGCGCGAGGTCCGCTCTCCCGACGGCATCATCCTCGACAAACCAACACCAAGCGTCCGCCGGCAGGCGCTCCCCGCAAGCACGGCCACCACCCTGAACGAGATGATGCAGGAGGTCATCATCCAGGGAGGGTTTACCGAGGCCGAGATAGAAGGCATGAAGGTCGCGGGGAAGACGGGGACCGCCGAGTCGGGCAACGGGGCAGCGCACTCGTGGTGGATCACCTTCGCCCCCGCCGACGATCCGGAGATCGCCATGTGCGTGATGATCGAGAACGGCGGCAGGGCCGATAGGGGCGCACTGCCCATCGCGGCCCGCCTGATGAAGGCCTACCTCGAGGACGGGGTGTGAACGTTTCCCGTGGTCGCGTCTATAATCTAGGCCCGTGCAGCAGCTCGTAGACAACCGTTACCGTCTCATGAAGCCGCTAGGCAGCGGCGGTATGGCCGACGTATACCTGGCCCACGACGACATCCTGGATAGGGACGTGGCCCTGAAAGTGATGAGCAGCCGCTACGCCCGGGACGAGGAGTTCGTCGAGCGCTTCAAGCGTGAGGCCCAGAGCGCAGCAGCCCTCTCGCACCCAAACATCGTCTCCATCTTCGACAGGGGCGAGTCTGAGGACGGGACGTACTACATCGCGATGGAATATCTGCCGGGGGGCACCCTGAAGGACAGGATCATCCAGCGTGGCGCGCTCCCTGCCCACACGGCGGCCGCCGTGGCGCTCCAGATGGCCGAGGCCCTGAGGGCCGCCCACGAGCGCGACGTGATACACCGCGACATAAAGCCCCACAACATCCTGGTTACGGGGTTGGGGGCCGTCAAGGTCACGGACTTCGGTATAGCCCGTGCCGCGGCGTCTTCGAGCATGACGAGGACGGGCCACATCTTGGGTACGGCCCACTACATCTCGCCCGAGCAGGCGATGGGTGAGCCGGTAGGCCCGGCGAGCGACCTGTACTCCCTGGGCATCGTCCTCTACGAGATGCTAACGGGCGAGCTACCCTTCGACGCCGACACACCTTTAGGGATCGCGATGAAGCACGTCAACGGGTATGTGCGTCAGCCGAAGGACCTCAACCCTTCGGTGCCAGACGGCATAAACGCCATAACGCTCAGGCTGCTCGCCAAGAATCCCGAAGACCGCTACGCCAGCGACTCTGAGCTCATAGAAGACCTCGAGCGCGTCTCCGCCGGCCTCGACCCCGCAGGCGCCACGACGGAGATGATGCCCCACGCTATGCCACAGGCCACGCGTATCTCCCCCCCACCGCCAGGGGTAGTCAGGAACAAGCAGCGGCGCAGAGGTGCGGGGCCGCTGCTGCTCGTGCTCCTCGCGCTCCTGGTCCTCGCATCACTAGCCTGGGCTGGATACACCCTGCTCTCGGACCGGCAGGCCGGAAATGAGGCGCCAGAGATAGGCGTCCCCGACCTGGTCGACATGAGCCTGGAAGGTGCCAGAGACAAGGTCGGGGACGATTTCGATATCGAGGTCGCGAAGAGCGTCCGTTCCGAGAGACCCGTCGACACCATACTCGGCCAGGATCCAGGCACTGGAAGAGCGGAGAGAGGCTCGACGATCTCGGTCAACGTCGTCGGGACGCAGGTGTCGGATGTGCCCGACGTCGTAGGATCGGCCCGCGCGGAGGCGGAGCAGGAGTTGAAGGCCGCCGGCTTCGAGGTCGAGGTCGAAGAGCAAGATAGCTCCTTCGATGACCAGGGCCTGGTCATGGTCCAGGACCCATCGGGCGGTAAGCAGGCGGAGGTGGGATCGGGGGTAACCATCACCGTCGGTACCGGACCCTCGAGCGTGCCGGTTCCGCGACTGTACGGGAACACCCCGGCGCAGGCTGAGTCGGTACTGCAGGGGGCAGGCCTGAGGCTGGGCACCCAGAGCCGAGATTACAACACTGACGTTGCAGAGGGCAGCATCTTCTTCCAGGACCCCACAGGAGGGGAGAACGTAGAGCCAGGGAGCGCGGTCGACGTCACCGTCAGCCTGGGTCCGGAGCAGGTCGAGGTCCCCGAGGTCTACGGGCTGAGCGTGTCGGCTGCGCAGTCGACTCTCTCCAACGCCGGGCTGAACTCAACCGCCATCGAGGTGGAAGGCGACGAGGCGGCGGGCACCGCGCTCTCGACGGACCCAGGGGTCGGCGCGACCCTGGACCCGGGCTCCACCGTGACCCTCTACTACAGCGCAGGCCCCCCTCCCGTTACAACGGCGTCCCCGGACGCCTCAGCACCGCCCGACGCTTCGGCTTCGCCCGAATCCGAACCACCGCCACGCCGCGACAGGGGTGGTCAGGACGAAGGGAACACCGACCCGAACCCTGCTCCCGCCGACAGACGCCCGGTCGTTAGACCGGAACGCAACGATCGCCCCCAGGGCAACAACACTCAGGACAACACTGGACCGGGTAATAGTGGCCAGGACAACAGTGGACCGGGTAGCAGCAGTCAGAGCGACATCACCCAGGACAAGAGCACCCAGAGCAACAGTGGATCCGGTAACGGCGGAGGGTCTGACACGAAAGAGCCCCAGGGGTCAGGAAAAGAGAAGTAAGGGTTTTCAGGATTCCCCTACTCGAGATTCTTAGAGAAGCTCCCGCCTTACATAGTCTCTGAGGGACCCTGCGGGCGTCTCCACGGGGGGATCCACCTCGATAAAGCTGTGGCGGCCTATGGCGTTCTCCTGAAGCCAGTCCTCCTCGACGGCCTTGGAGCGCCCGAGGTCGTAGCCGGTCTCGAAGTAGACCGCGCGTAGACCGCCCGACGGCAACTCGACCACAAGGATCGGGTACTCTCCGGGGGAGTACGCCCGAATCCTGACGTTTTCGTGTGCCTGCTCGCCTGCCATACCCGGAGTCTATAGCGGTTCTCGGAAAGGCTCAACCTTTCCGAGAACCGCGCTATCAGCAAAACGAGAAGCTGGCCGCTGAATGCTGAGTGGGCGGGGGCTGAGAAGCGTCGTGATAAAATCATGGGAGTATGAAGACACCGTATGACATTCATATTCGTGGAGGGAGTCGCCGTGTCAGATCCCATACCCAAAGACGGAGGAACTGAGGCCGCAGCCTCGGAGGGAATCGCTGATGGACCCCTGCTCGACAGGCTGCCGCCCGAGGATCTGCCCGAGGAGTTGCTCCTGCGGCGTCTCGGGAGACTCGACACCAGGCGCGCGCTCGCCGAGCTTTGCAGGAACTTGCCTGGCCTCGATGAGGTTCTACTTCCGAGGGGCATACAGGCCGACGCCCTGACGCGCAAGTCCGGCGGTAGCGCGCGACTCCTTCAGGGCATGGCGCGCAGGATCTCCGACAACGCGGCCGCCTGGGGCGCGTTCCGTACCGCCATCCAGGACCAGATCCCACCCGAGACCTTCACGGCACTGGAAGGTTTCTCCCCGGAGAACCTGGAGGAACTACAACGGGCCCACACCACAGAGGGCTTGCTGCTTGCCGCCCTCAGCACGGAAGAGGAGCCTGAAGAGGGGGTCGTCGAGGCGCTCGTTGACGCCTGGCGGGCGGAGAGAGGCGAGGCCGAGAAACGGGCCTCCGAGGATGCGCACGTCAGGGAACTCGAGTCCGAGCTGGAGCGCCTGAAGCAGGATAACGAGCGGCTCTCTTTCGGGGCCAGGGCCGCAAGGGAGAGGGCCTCAGCCCTCGCCGAGGAGGTCGAGGTCCTTACCGGCGAACGCACGGACACCTCCGGGCTGGTCAGGAAGGCGGAGGAGCGGGCGGCCTCCGCGTTGGACCTGCGGGGCCAACTCGACGAGCGCATCGAGAACCTCCAGAGGCGCGGCGCCCAGCTCGAGAAGGCGCTCGATAGCGAACGCTCGGCCTACTCCAAGGCGGCCGAGCGCGTCGAGGAGCTGCACGAGGAGCTCGGGCGCGTGGTAGAGGAGCGTGACAAGATCAGGAACGCCCTGCAGGACGCCCGCTTCACCGACAGGGGCTTCGGAGAGCTACTGGTACGGGCTATCAAGAACGAGGTCGCGACCCTGCCCACTTCGCTCGAAAGCACCGCGCAGGCCGCCCGCCTCATGGAGTTCATGGGCAAGGTGCTCCAGGCGCACGCAGACCTGCGCAGCCCCGGAGAACAGACCTCCGAGGAAGACCCCGACGACAAGGACCCTTCTCCAGCGAGCCAAATGAGGAAAACGGATGGAGCGGGTAGCGCAACGCTACCTAGGGTCGGCGGCTACGCCAGGCCGAGGCCGACGCTCTCCTTCCGCGCCCTGGGAGGGGCTGGAGAGGTTGGTGGCAGCAGTCACCTCCTCGACTTCGGCAAGACGAGGATTCTGGTCGACGCCGGGATCAAACCCGACGGACGCGGCCCTGTAACGCCCGACTTCGGAGGGCTTGATGGGCTCGACGCGGCCGTAATAACGCACGCGCACCTCGACCACTGCGGGGCGCTGCCCCTGCTGGTGCGAGACAGGCCGAAGATGCCGATCTACTGCACGCCCCCTTCGGCGAAGCTCATAGTCAGCGCCCTCAACGACCACGCCGCGATGGGCGGCGGACTGCCAGGCGGCGCCCCCATCCACGAGGTCCGTAAGCGGCTGGTCCCAGTACCCTTCGGCAAGCCGCTCGACGTCGGGGGGACGAAGGTCACGCTGACCGAGAGTGGCCACATCCTTGGGGCAGCGAGCGTTCTCCTCTCTTCCGGACCGGCGACCGTCTTCCACACCGGCGATATCTGCATGGAGGACCATTTCTCCATCCCCTCGGCCAGGCTTCCCGAGGTCAGGGATATAGACCTACTTATCATGGAGGCGACCCTGGCCGACCAGAAACCCCAACCGTTCTCGGAGTCGATCAGGACCATGGTCGACGTCATAAACGACACGACGCTGGAGCGGGGCGGGGCGGTCTTGATCCCCACCTACGCCCTCGGACAGGCGCAGGAGATCATCCTCGGCATCAAGCACTACGGTAGGGAGTACGGCCTTGACAGGGACGTCTTCATCTACGTCGACGGCTCCGTGGTGACGACCTCGGAGAGGCTCTACGCCGAGCAGCTCGGGTATATGAAGCCCTACCTCCAGCACAGCGACCCGCGGGAGATCTTCTTTTCAGAGAACATCAGGGCCGTCGCCAACGACGACGGGGCGCGCGAGCGTATACTTTCGAACCCCTGCGCGATCATCGCCTCCCCGGTAACGATGCAGGGCGGGGCTAGCGCTTTCTACCGCAGGCGCCTGGAGAAGAGTTCGGAGAACGCCGTTATCCTGCCCTCCAACGCGGCCTCATACTACGGTACGCACCGCGCCGAGGGCGAGGAAGAGCAGTGGAGGGTCGAGCGGGTCAGCTTCGCCGCGCACTGCACCCAGGACGAGTTGCTCGGCATCACCGAGAAACTAAAGCCGCGTCAGATCATCCTGATCCACGGCTCCAGACGCCGGATAAGCGACCTGGCCTTCAGGCTCGCCCCTGACCACAAGATCCACACTCCCACCGTCGGCGAGACGGTCCGCACCGTGCTCTAGTCCTTCGCCCAGGCCCTGAGCACGCGGTCGGCGAGCCCGGGGAAGAGCGTTACGCCGGCGATGAAGAGCCGATCCGGTAGCGTCACGTAGACGTCGCGTGGCCCACTTTCGGCAGCGTCGGCTATCTTCTGTGCAACCTTATCCGGCGTAACGCCCTTCGGGCGCCAGCCGCGCTTCTCGTCCCTCGTGCGCCTCGAGTTCTCCCTGAAGGACGTGCTGGTCGTGCCAGGATAGACGTTGGTGACCGTAATACCCCTACCGGCCACCTCCACCCTGAGAGCATCAGAGAGCGCGTTCAGGGCAAACTTGCTCGCGCAGTAGGCGCCGACCTTGGGGATCGCCCGCCTGCCGACCACGGATGAGACATTGATTATGCGCCCCCCCTCCCCCATGCGCGGCAAGGCGGACTGGATGCAGTTCAGCGGGCCTATGGCGTTGACCTCGAAGACGTGCCTCACGTCCTCGGCCCGCACCTCGGCGATTCTCCCCGAGAGTCCCAGACCGGCGTTGTTGACCAGTATGTCCAGGGACCCGAGCTCTCCTACGGCCCGTACGACCATCGCTTCGACGGAGCCCCTGTCCGAAACGTCGGTCTCGACGGCCAGCGCCAGGCCGCCGGAGGCAGTGATCTCACGCCGCAGGACTTCTAGCCTGTCTACGGCCCTGGAGGCGAGCACGACCGAAGCTCCGCGCGACGCCAACTCCCTGGCCGTCGCCTCGCCGATGCCGCTCGAAGCTCCGGTGACGACCGCCACCTTGCCTTCCAGTGTTCGCTTCACAGTATGACTATCTACAGGCGAGCGAAGCTTCTTCGGCCCAGAAAATAGCCCTCACCAGGACGGGCGCCAGGGCGGGAAAACGGATGGGTCCTGGTGCCGCAGGGAGATGTCGTAGAGCTCGCGGAATATCTCCATGACCTCCTCCTTGCGACGCTCCTCGCGGGCTGTCAGACTCTGCGACCGCTTCAGATTCTCCAGCCAGCGCAGGCTCTGTGTCTTGCTGACCACTATCCTCCATCCCTCCGTTCCTGGCGGGCCATCTTCCTCGAGTGCCTTCTCTCCTCTGAGTGTGCTTACGTCCCCATCTACGGGGGCACGTATATTAGCATGTCAGCCCTTCAGGATTTCAGCAGGACGGAAAGCTTGCTGGCTGAGTAGCTGAAGTGCTAACCAGAGCGGGTTTTGGAAGGGTGACCCTTCCAAAACCCGCTCTATCGGCCGTTGATGAGCCGTGCGGCCTCCTTACGGTCGCTCACGCCGAGGACCTTATAGGTAGCGCGCAGGTGTTGCTTTACCGTCGACTCCGAGAGAAAGAGGCTCTTGGCGATCTGTGCGTTGCTGAGGCCCTGGGCGACGAGCTGCAGTATCTCCCGCTGGCGGGCGGTGAGATCGTCGAGATCCGTGGGGTCGTCGTTCGCTATGAGGTACTCGAGGAGCTTCCTGGGGGCGACGATCTCGCCTTCGACAGCCACTTCCACGGCGCGGGCTATCTGGTCCAATTCCATCCCCGCGTGGATGAAACCCCTGGCTCCATGGCGCAGGGCGGCACGGGCGAGCGGCAGATCCACGTGCAAACTGAAGGCCAGGATGGCGATGTCGGGGTCGACCTCCCTGATGCGTTCTATGCCCTCAAAGATGCCTTCGTTGCCACTCGTGTCGAATATAGCGCAACAGGGAACTTCCGCGTCCGTCGGGGCCGTCTGTCCAACGTGTAACCGAGAGCGTCCTTTCAGGGCCTCCTCGAGGCCGGCGGCCACAACGGGATAAGGGCAATCTATCCACACAAGCCCCAAACGCTCGCCGCCCACCAATGTCGCCTCTCTCTGTAAAGGATCGTGCAAGGCCGTATACCAGAGTCGAGACCGACTATGATACCTAGAGAATCTTACCAGAGAATGTCCTGGTACTAATACCCAGGATTAGCCCCGGGTCATTCCGGTACGAGAACGACTCCTGGTTTGAACCACGAGTATACTAGCTGCGTGGCAAGCATACTCGTCGGGATAACGGGCGGCATCGCAGCGTACAAGGCGCCGGGGGTGATCCGGCGCCTCAGGGAGACCGGAAACGAGGTCAGGGTCGTCGCCACGGAAGCGGCCTTCCGCTTTATCCCCGAAGAGACGCTCTCCATCGCGGCCGGCGGCGGGGTCCATACGGACGTGACCTGGTGGGAGCGCTCGGGCCGCGTCGAGCACGTCTCCCTCGCCCGCTGGGCAGACCTCGTTCTCGTAGCCCCCGCGACCGCAGACTCGATGGCGCGGGCAGCCATCGGGCTCGGGGACGACCTGCTCTCGGCCACGATCCTGGCCGGCGCTAAGAGGGTTCTCTGGGCCCCCGCGATGAACCCTGAGATGTGGAGCAGCCCAGCCACCGTCCGCAACGTCGAGACGCTGAAAAGCTGGGGCCACAGCTTTGTCGGCCCCGAGGAGGGCCTCATGGCGTCAGCGGACGAGCAACCCGGCGTCGGGCGTCTCGCGGAAGAGGCAGAGATTCTGGCGGCGGTCGGGGAGTCGCTCGCTGGATGATCCCCTTTGACAGTCCGGTCCGCAACCCCATCCGACGCGGCTGAGATAGCCCGCATCCATGTAGATACCTGGCGGGCCGCCTACAGGGGCATCGTGCCGCAAGATTATCTGGCGAGCCTCTCCTACGAGGAGTCGGAAGAGATGTGGCGGCGAACCGCGAGCGAAGGCGGTGGGAACGCTGGATGCTTGTTCGTCGTGGAGGAGGGCGGGACACCCTTTGGTTTCTCCTCTGGGCGTCCCAGAACCAGGTTCTCGCAGGGATTCGCAGAATATAGAGGAGTATTGGAGACACTGTACGTGCTTCCTTCTCGACAGAGAGCGGGCGCAGGGAGCCAACTCCTCGGCGCGGTCGCTGGGCATCTGACGGAGTGTGGCGTCTCTTCCATGCTCCTGTGGGTGTTCGAGGAGAACAAGATCGCGCGCCGCTTCTACGAATCTCTCGGTGGCACTCTCATAGGGGAAGACAGATTCGAGTTGGGTGGCGCCGAGCTGCCCGAAGTTGCTTACGGCTGGAAAGCCCTCGAGGTCCTCCGCCCGAACCCCACCGCCGACTGACTATCTCTGGCTCAAATAGTCCTCGAGAGCCTGTTCGGTGCTGGGGAAGGCAAGCTCGCTCCAGGGGAGTGCGTCGCGCGGGAAGCTCCTGACGGCCATCGTCTCGTCCAGAGGCCTCGGGGTGCCGCCGACAACGCAGGCATCGAACACGGCTATCGCGGGAACCTGGCCTTCGTAGGTGTAGAGGCCGACGATGCCGGTCGCCTCCACCTCCAGGCCGGTCTCCTCCAGCGTCTCGCGCTCGGCGGCATCCTCAGCGACCTCGCCACGCTCCACGAAACCGCCAGGAAAAGTCCACTTGCCGTAGCCGGGCTCTATGTCACGTTGGACGAGAACGATCCCCCCGTCCATCTCGAATATGGCTCCCGCCACCAGCTTCGGCCCCAGGTAGAACACGAAACCGCAATTCTGGCACACGAGCCGCCCGGGATCTCCCTCCTTCAGAACACGTTCCTCGAAACGTCCGGTGCACCTGGGACAGAATCTGTACTCGGAGGACCGATGCTCTACTTCCAAGGTATTCTCAGGTTACTAGAGCCACGCCCAGCATGCTAGAATATCCGCCCACGCGGACGTAGCTCAGTTGGTAGAGCGCCAGCTTCCCAAGCTGGAGGTCGCGGGTTCGAAGCCCGTCGTCCGCTCTGTATTAGCATTTCAGCA
>JBPCIR010000116.1:0-8092 GCA_051006095.1 Rubrobacter sp.
AGACGAGGCAGCTTGATCAGTACGGGCGCAACCTCACGGCGTATGCCGAGGAGGGCAAGCTGGATCCCGTGATTGGCCGGGCCAAGGAGATAGAGAGGATCATGCAGATCCTCGTCAGGCGCACGAAGAACAACCCGGTGATTATCGGGGAGCCGGGCGTCGGTAAAACGGCCATCGTGGAGGGTCTCGCGCAGGAGATCTCCGACGACCGGGTGCCGGACATCCTCGCCGACAAGGAGGTCTACACGCTGGACCTCGGGGCGCTGGTCGCGGGCTCCAAGTACCGCGGCGAGTTCGAGGAGCGTCTCAAGAAGATAATGAAGGAGATCACCGACCACGGCGACATCATCCTGTTTATCGACGAGATCCACAACCTCGTCGGGGCGGGCGCCGCGGAGGGCGCCATAGATGCGGCCTCCATCCTGAAGCCGGCGCTGGCGCGTGGGGAGTTGCAGGTGGTTGGCGCCACGACGACTGATGAGTACCGCAAGTACGTCGAGAAGGACAAGGCGCTCGAGCGGAGGTTCCAGACCATTCAGGTTGGGGAGCCGACGGTCGAGGAGACCGAGCTTATCCTCAAGGGCCTCCGGGACCGCTACGAGCAGCACCACAGGATCGAGATAACCGACGAGGCTTTGAAGGCCGCCTCCGAGCTCGGTCACAGGTACATCGCGGATCGCTTTTTGCCAGACAAGGCCATAGACCTCGTGGACGAGGCCGCGTCCAAGATGCGTATAAAGACCATGACGTCACCGCCGTACTACAAAGAGATCGACGAAGAGCTCAACGAGGTGCGCTCCCAGAAGGAAGCCGCCATCGACGGGCAGGAGTTCGAGAAGGCCGCGCGTTTGAGGGACTCCGAGCGCAAGCTCACCCTGCAGCGCCGCGAGTTGGAGAAGAGCTGGCGCGATGGTGGTGACGGGGGCGGCAATACGGCCTCCATCGGGGAGAACGAGATCGCCGAGATCGTCTCCATGTGGACCGGTATCCCGGTCAAGAAGATGACCGAGGAGGAGTCGGAGCGCCTGCTGAAGATGGAGGATGCGCTGCACGGGCGCGTCGTGGGACAGAACGAGGCCATCAAGGCCGTCTCCCGCTCCATCCGGCGCACCATGGCCGGTCTCAAGGACCCGAATCGTCCTTCGGGGTCGTTCGTCTTCCTCGGGCCTACGGGTGTCGGTAAGACGGAGCTTGCGCGGACGCTCGCTGAGTACCTGTTCGGCGATCAGGACGCCATGATCCGGCTGGACATGTCCGAATACATGGAGCGGCATACGGTCAGCCGTCTGGTCGGCTCGCCTCCGGGCTACGTTGGGTACGATGAAGGCGGCCAGCTCACCGAGCAGGTCAGGCGTCGGCCGTACAGCGTGGTCTTGTTCGACGAGATCGAGAAGGCCCACCCGGATGTCTTCAACATCCTTCTCCAGATCCTGGAAGACGGGATGCTCACCGACGCGCAGGGTCGAACCGTGGACTTCAAGAATGTGGTCCTCATTATGACCTCGAACGTTGGGGCCCAGCATATCAACAAGACCAAGTCGCTTGGCTTCGGTGGCGATGAGGCGGGGCTCTCCTACAAGGAGATGAAGGGCCGGGTAACGACCGAGCTTCGCAAGATCTTCCGTCCCGAGCTTCTGAACCGGATCGACGAGACCATCGTCTTCCACAAGCTCGAGCGCGAGGACATGCGCTACATCATCGAGATCCAGATAAAGCGCCTCCGCCAGCAGCTCGTCGAGCGCGACGTAACGATCGAGTTCACCAACGAGGCCCTGAACAAGCTCGCCGAAGAGGGCTACGATCCCGCCTTCGGGGCGCGTCCTTTGAGGCGCGTGCTGCAGCGGATGATCGAAGACCCGATGAGCGAGATGATCCTGCGCGGCGAGATTCCCAACGGCTCCAAGGTCATAATAGAGCCCAACGATATGTCCTCAGAAGACATAAACGAGGAAGAGTCCATAGTGGACATCAAGGTCACCCAGCCAAAGGAGATCGTCAAGGTCGAATCTGAATAGGTAAGACTCAAAGAGTTACGCGAGGGCCGGGGCACACGCTCCGGCCCTCTCTTTTGGCGGGCTGTGGTAGTGTGTGGACCGTTGCGGCCTCGTCTCCATCGCGTAGGGTGGCCCGAAAGGCGCTCGAAGGGTTCCGAGGAGGGATGGGGACGGTACCGAAGTGGTTTGCGAAGCACGGATCAGGGAGGGATAGGGCATGGGGCTGGCCGTCAGCGGCGGTGATCGGAGGGCGGATTACGTGACTGCTCTTGACAGGCACTTGGGATGAGGGGTGCGAACCTCCCTCTCGAAGGCATAATCGTCGTCTCCGTCGAGCAGGCAGTAGCCGTCCCCTTCGCCACCCGCCAGCTAGCCGACCTCGGTGCGAGAGTCATAAAGGTCGAGCGCCCCGGCGTCGGGGACTTCGCGAGGGGTTACGACGAAACGGTCATGGGAATGTCAAGCCACTTCGTCTGGCTCAATCGCTCCAAAGAGTCGCTGGCCCTGGATCTCAAGCAGGACGAGGCAAAAGAGATCCTGCGCCGCCTCGTGGCCCGATCCGACGTCTTCGTGCAGAATCTCGCCCCCGGGGCGGCCGGACGCCTCGGCTTCGGCGCAGAACAGCTGAGGGGAGAGCACCCACGCCTGGTGTACTGCTCCGTCTCGGGCTACGGTGAGGGTGGACCTTACACGGAGAAGAAGGCCTACGACCTCCTCGTGCAGTGCGAGGCTGGGCTGGTCTCCATCACAGGCACGCCTGAGACGCCCTCCAAGGTCGGCATCTCCGCCGCTGACATCGCCGCGGGGATGTACGCTTACTCCGGCATCCTCTCCGCCCTCTTCAGACGCGAGAGGACGGGCGAGGGCGCGACGCTCGAGGTCTCGATGCTGGAGGCGTTGGGAGAATGGATGGGCTTTCCGGCGTACTTCGCCGGGTACGGCGGTGAGGAACCCAGGCGCAGCGGCGCTTCGCACGCCTCGATAGCGCCCTACGGTCCTTTCGGGTGCGGGGATGGCGAAGTCGTCTTCCTCGGGATACAGAACGAGCGCGAGTGGAAGCGGTTCTGTGAGGAGGTCCTCGGGCGCGAAGGAATGGCTGAAGACGACCGCTTCGACAACAACTCAAGGCGCGTCGAGAACCGTGACGGGCTGCACGCCGAGATAGAGAAGGTCTTCTCCGACCTCTCCTCGGAGGAAGTCATAGAGAGGCTCGAAGGGGCTGGAGTGGCCAATGCCAGGATACGCACCGTGCGGCAGTTCCTGGATCACCCCCAGCTGGAGGCGCGAGACCGCTGGCGCGAGTTCGGCTCGCCGGCGGGTCCGTTGCGCGGGCTCCTACCCCCTGCCACCCTGGATGGCGCGGAGCCGGTCATGACCCCAATCCCCGAGGTCGGGGAGCACAACGAAAAGCTCCTCGCTGAGCTCGGCTACAGGGAGACACGGTGATCCGCGACGCCCGTCACACGTCTCTTTGGTCTTGATCCTAGCGCTTAGCCTCGTGGTGTAACCGCCGAGCCTATAAGGCTGTAAACCCAAAATCCAGAGTCCTATCTACCCTGAAATCTCACGCCGAGTTCGTTGAAAAAGGACTGCGTTCGGGCTGCGAGCATACTGGGACGCCCTCCCTTACACGTCATTTCCGCGCAAGCGGGAATCCACTATGAGGAGGAGGTCTGCGCAGGATGGTGGTCTGCGTCATATCGTTGGTATTCACCCGGACTTGGTATGAGCTGACGGGGGTGAGAAGCGGATCGCTGCGCGATCTTGTCCAACCGATATACTTGGCCTATGACCAAAGTGCTAGACGACCACATCGAGATCACGCCCGGAGTCGCAGGCGGCAAGCCGAGGATTTCAGGCCGTCGAATCACGGTTCAGAACATCGTGATCTGGCACGAGCGTATGGGCAAGAGCGCCGACGAGATCGCCACCGACTACGATCTGTTGCTGGCCGACGTTTATGCGGCGCTGGCCTACTACTTCGATCACCGGGTTGAGATTGACGTTTCCATCCGTGAGGGAGAAGCGTTCGTGGAGGCGCTGCGCGAGCGAACACCTTCGAAGCTAAGCCAAAAGCTCTCGGCACGAGAGCCGCGTGGCTGAACGGATCAAACTCTACACCGACGAACATGTGCCAAGAGCGGTCGTGAGAGGTCTGCGCGAACGCGGCGTCGATACTCTGACGGTCTCGGAGGCGGGGATGCTCGGTGCGGGTGACGAAGAACATCTGACGTTTGCGCTTAGGGAGGGGCGGGTGCTCTTTACGCTAGACGATGACTTTCTCCGACTGCATGATTCTGGAAGGCAACATGCCGGGATTGTCTATTCACCACAGCCAACTGCTATAGGTGACATGATCTACGGCCTCATGCTCGTAGTCGAGGTGCTGGACTCGGAAGAGATGAAGGGGCAAGTCGAGTTCCTGTAGTCGGGGATTCCACGGGCGGATGATCCTGCGCAGCGAGGTTCCCAACGGTTCCAAGGTCATAATGGAGCCCAACGATAAGACCTCTGATCTGAATAGGGAAGACTCAAAGAGCTACACGAGGGCCTGGCCGTCTAAATGGCGTCCTGGCTCATTACTGCAGCACTTCAGGTCTCGGGCTAATGGCTCTCGAACCAGTGGGCGATGTCTGTTGTGTTCATGCCTCCCACAGCAATGCTCACGGCGAAGTCTTCCAGGTCCTGTTGATCCGCCTCTAGCTCGTATCCGAAGGTCTCGAGAAGGTACGCCGCGGCGTACATCGCCGTCCTCTTGTAGCCGTCGATGAAGGGATGTCGCCGAATTATCGACTCCGCTAGCGCAGCCGCTTTATCGAAGGGTGTCGGAAAATGATCCCGTCCAAAAGACGAGCCCCAGGGCCGCGCCACCGCAGCGCGAAGAGACTCAGGGTCACGCACCCCCTCTGAGCCTCCGAACGCCTCGACGGCGACCGTGTGCAAGAAAAGAACGTTCTCCGCGGTCGGACGCATTCCTACCTCTGCGCGAGGTTCTTCAGCGCCGTGTCGTACTTCTTCGTGAAACGGTGCGCGAACTCGATCAGTTCATCCGGTGGACCCTGTTCGACGCGTCGGACACGAATGCTCGTGCCTTCGGAAGTTACCTCTACCTCTGCATCAGGCCCCAACCTTAGCTCTTCCAACATCTCCGGCGGGATAAACAGGGCCACCGAACCCCCGATCTTCTTCAACCGCCTCCTGGTCTCCATGTTCTACCTCCCCTGGTCAGATGTGAAGTTAAACAAAGTATAACCCTTTGTCCAATTGGAAGGCACTGATCTCTTGTTTGCTGTACTTTTCCGCCGATCCAGTACAATCGGAGTGTGGCAACGAAGACGCTTTACACCTGCTCCAACTGCGGACACTCGGAGCCCAAGTGGCTCGGGCGTTGCCCTGACTGCGGAGAGTGGAGCACCTTCGTCGAGGAGGTACTCGAGAGCAAGAAGGTCGTCGGTTTCGCGGAGCGGGCGACGAGGCAGAAGAGCCGGGCCGCGGGCAGGACGCTGGCCCTCAGCGAGGTGCCTGTCGTCGAGGGCGGGGGCAGGATGGACGCCGGGGTAGGGGAGTTGAACAGGGTTCTAGGGGGTGGGATCGTCCCAGGCTCCATGGTCCTGGTCGGGGGGGAACCCGGCGTCGGCAAGAGCACGCTCCTGCTCCAGGTCATGGGACACCTCGGGGAAGGCTGCCTTATGGTCTCGGGCGAGGAGTCGCCCCGGCAGGTGGCCTTGAGCGCCCGCAGGCTCGGGGTCGAAGGAAGGGGCTTCAGGGTCCTCTCGGAGACAGACGTGGACATCATCGAGGCGACCATTCTCGAGGAGCGGCCGACGACCGTGGTCGTAGATTCGATCCAGACACTCTACTCGCCGGAGCTCTCGGGGGCGCCGGGCGGGGTCGGACAGGTTCGCGAGTGCGCGGCCAGGCTTATGCGGCTCGCCAAGAGCGAGGGCATCGCGGTGTTCCTCGTGGGGCATGTTACGAAGGAAGGGTCCATAGCGGGCCCGCGCGTCCTGGAGCACATGGTCGACACCGTGCTCCAGTTCGAGGGGGATCGTTTCCAGAGCTTCAGGGTGCTCAGGGCGCTCAAGAACCGCTTCGGGTCGACGAACGAGGTCGGGGTCTTCGAGATAACGGGCCGCGGGATGGTCGAGGTCGAGGACCCTTCCGCGTTCTTCCTCTCGAAGAGGGAAGAGGAAGTGCCGCCTGGGGTGGTGACGGTGTGTCTATTGGAAGGGACGCGGCCCATGCTGGTCGAGATAGAGAGCCTCGTCGCGCCGAGCCCGCTCGCCAACCCGCGGCGCATAGCCAACGGGGTGGACACGGGGCGGGTCAACATGCTCTGCGCGGTGTTGAGCCGGAGGGCTGGACTCACGCTGCAGGATCAGGACGTGTACGTCAACGTCACCGGAGGTGTGCGGGTCGAGGAGCCTGCGGCCGACCTCGGGGTGGCGCTCGCAATCGCTTCTGCGATGCGCGACAGGCCCGTTGGCAAGGGTACTGCGTGTTTCGGCGAGGTCGGGCTTACGGGTGACGTGCGCTACGTCTCCGGGGCGCCGCGCCGGACCACCGAGATGGCCAAGATGGGCTTCGGTCGTATAATCAGGCCGGAAGGTACTTCGGATGGTCAGGAACAGGCCGATGGCAGAACTCGAGGGGAGGCGAGCGTTGTGGAAGTAAGCACCCTGGAAGAAGCCGTGGCGGTGGCGCTGCTTTGAGTCCCCGGCGGCGACACCTGCCGGCTGAGTTGGCCCGCGCCCTCGAGCTTGTGGCCCCTGGCATGGATCTCAGGGATGCCATAGAGAACGTTATGAGGGCGCACAACGGCGCCCTGATCGTCCTCGACGACCCCGAGAAGCTCGAGAGCCTCGGCATCATCTCGGGCGGTATGAAGGTCGAGGTGGAGTTCGCGCCGATGCGCCTCTACGAGCTGGCGAAGATGGACGGTGCGATAGTGGTCTCGCCCGATATCTCAGCCATCCACTACGCGAACGTACAGCTCAGTCCGGATCCGTCTCTCGAGTCCGAGGAGACCGGAATGCGTCACCTGGCGGCCCACCGCACGGCGCAGCAGACGGGCAGCCTCGTCGTAGCGGTCTCCGAGCGCAGGAGGGTGGTGAGCCTCTACCAGGGCTCCTACGGGCCGCACGTCCTCGAGGACATCGGGGTAGTCCTGACCAAGGCGAACTCGGCTATCGCGACGCTCGAGAAGTTCACCAGGAGGCTTAGGGAGGAGGCGCGGAACCTGACCGTGCACGAATACGACGGGGCCGTGACGCTGCGGGAGGTCGTCGGCGCTGTGGGAACCTTCGAGTACTCGGCCAGGATCGCCGAGGAGATAGAGGCTTACGTGAGGGAGCTCGGCAGCGAGGGCCGGCTGGTCGAGATGCAGCTCGAGCAGGCCTTCCACGGGGTTCCCGAGCAATACGAAGCCTTGCTGAGGGACTACGTCGCGGAAGAGGCGGACTACAGGGGCGTCAGGGAGGGCCTCAGGACTCTATCTGCCGAGCAGCTCTCGGACTCGGCCGAGATCGCCAATGCCCTCGGCTACGCCTCGGCCGGCCGGCTGGAGGAGTTGTTCATCAAGCCCCGTGGATACCGTCAGCTGGAGCGCGTGCCACGCCTGCCGCGCAGGGTCGCCGAGAGCCTCATCAGGGAGTTCGGCTCTCTGGAAGAGCTCCTCGGCGCGACGGAGGAGGAACTCGACGAGGTAGAGGGGGTCGGCCAGGCCCGCGCCCGCACCATCCAGCGCGGTCTCGAACGCCAGCGTAGCCTGGAGATCTCCGGCGAGGTCTCATAGAAGACATTCGACCAGCGATCGCGCTAGTTCTCGCCGGCGGGGCAGGCCGCAGGATGGGCCGTCCCAAGCAGTTTATCGAGCTTCTCGGCGTGCCGGCACTTCACTACACTCTGCGCGCCTTCGAGGAGTCTCCTGAGGTAGCCAGGATCTACGCCGTCGGAGATCGGCACAGGATCGAGGATCTCGTACAAGAGGCAGGTATCACCAAGTATGCCGCCTGCGCCGAGCCCGGCGAGGCCCGCTCGTTCTCGACCAGGAACGGTCTGCTCCTCTGCGCGGAAGACCCACAGACTATGGTGCTGGT
>JBPCIR010000117.1:0-4212 GCA_051006095.1 Rubrobacter sp.
GCTTTCGAGGGGGAACGTGTGTCCGACGATGGGCGCGAGCCGTCCGGCTGACGCCTCCCGCAGGGCCTCCGCTTCCAACTCGCGGGCGTAACCGGGCCGGCGCAGCAAGCGGGGACCGCCGAAGCCGATGACAGTCACGCCCCAACCGAGGATCTCGGCGACGCTCGCTTCGGTCGGGGCTCCACTCGCGAACCCGAACACAGCGAAGCGCCCTCCGCCCGCGAGCAGATCGAACGCCTCCCGGCCGATGTCTCCTCCGACGGAGTCGAAGACGATGTCGAGCCCACCTTCGCCGATCTGGCGGCGCACCGTTTCGGCCCAGCCGGGCTGCGTGTAGTTGATGGTCGCGTCCGCACCGAGAGATCGCGCCAGATCCAGCTTGCGCTCCCCGCCGGCCACGGCGACGACTGTGGCCTCGGCTCGCTTCAACAGTTGCACCAGTAGGCTTCCGACGCCTCCTCCCGCCGCCTCGACGAGCACGCACTCGCCAGGAGTAGGGCGCGTCTCGCGTACGAGACCGACGGCGGTGCGGCCATGCGCGAAGAGGGCGACTGCCGTCTTCGTCTCCATCCCGTCGGGGATTTCCACTAGGCCCTCCGCGGCGACGGCCACTCGCTCGGCGTAACCGCCTCTGCCGCAGGTGCCCGTGACGACCCTCCTGCCGACCAGCGTGGCGTCCACGCCAGGCCCGACCTCTGCGACCACGCCTCCGATCTCGTTTCCGGGCACGAACGGGGGCTTCTGGCCAGCCGGCCCGGCGAAGGCGCCCGCCCGCAGGCGCGTCTCCATGAAGTTGACGCCGATTGCGCCGATGTCCACCACGACCTGACCGTCACCCGCTCGTGGCTCGGGCAACTCCTCGGCCACCAACACCTCGGGCGGACCAAACTCGTTCACTAGTACGGCTTTCATCACCGTTCATCCCCTTTCGTGTCGACGGCCTTAGCTTTGCTTCTTTCTCCGTAGGCTCGGGCAGCACCTTCACCGCGACTGCCGCGACGGCGAGGAGTGCCGCGGAGACCAGGAAGGCCAGCGCATAACCCGCCGTGAGCGCCTCGGCGGCGGAGGCGGCGTCTTGCGCACGGCCGGCCACCAGCGCCCGGGTGCGGCCGTCGGCGACGGTGACGAGCGTCGCAAGGCCGAGGGAGCCTCCGACCATACGCGCCGTGTTTGCGATGCCCGAGACTATCCCGGCGTCGGAGCGATTCGCGCCAGAGGTGGCCACGGCGATGAGGGGCGCCGAGGTTCGTCGCGCGGCGCACCACCCTTATGATGCGCCACGCTACTGCTGTCCGCGCTACTCGGTCACGTTTATGACCGCCATCAGGCCTCCACCGCCTTCCTGCTCGGTGTTGTCGTTTGTGGTGTGGTGAGGAATGTGGCAGTGGAGGAGCCACTCGCCAGGCTCCCTGGCCTCCCAGACCACGTCGTAGCGCTCGCCGGGGCCTACGTTGACAGTGTCCTTCAGGAGCCTCGCGCCCTCCGGCACGACGTTCCCGTCGGTCTCGACGATCTCGAACGGGCCGCCGTGGACGTGCATAGGGTGGACGAAGTTGTTGTTGGAGCCGATGAAGCGGATCCTGAGCCTCTCCCCTACCTCCATGCTAACGGTTTCGGTCTCCGGATAAGACTTGCCGTTTATGGTGAAGTAGTTGGGGAGCGCCCCCTCCATGGTCATGGCCGGGTAGGTGTAGCCGTCCCTCTCGAGCCACTCCTGCAGCTGGACCACCAACTCTTGGTCGTAGTCGTAGGCGGCGTCCCTGCCAGGGTCCCTGGGATCTACGATCAGGGCGCCGTACATCCCGAGGCCCTGCTGGCGGTCCGGTTCCTTGTGGGAGTGGTAGAAGTAGGTACCCGCCTCCTCTGCGGTGAACTCGTAGGCGAAGGTCTCGCCCGGCTCTATGGGATCTTGGGTGACGTCGGCCGCCCCGTCCATCGTGTTCGGGAGGATCATTCCGTGCCAGTGGACGCTCGTCGCCTCGGGCAGGTCGTTCGTTACGTTGATGCGCACCCGATCTCCCTCGGTCACGCGGATGCGCGGCCCCGGCACCTGACGGTTGAAGGCGTAGGCCTCCACGCTCTGGTCGGGGAGGATGTTCCACTCGATCACGGAGACGCCAAGGTCGAAGACCTTCACCCCGCCCTCGATCCTCGGTTCGAGCGTTCTGTCGCCGCGCGCCCCGGCGGGCGCCTCGTAGGAGACCTCGCCCGGGTCGACGGCGGACATCTCGCGCATCGCTGCGGCAGGGGTATCGCGGCTCATGACCATCCCTGGGGGCATTACGGCGCCGCCCACCTCCTCGGCGCTGTAGCCGAGGTTGACGAACATCGCTGGGATGAGGACGCTGGCAACGAGCGCCAGCACGGTCAGTAGCCCGACCACCGCGAGCTGGGGGCGTGTTACGTCAGGCTTCATATCGTGCATGTCGTGCCCCATGCCCGCGTGCCCCGTTGTGGCGTGGTCCCCGTGGCCAGCGTGCCCGTTGACGACCTGGGTGTCTGTGTGTGCCATCTTCGCATGGTTCTCTCTGTGCTCTTCTCGCATCTCTACCTTCCTCCCGTCTGGTGCGAGCCGTGCCCCCGGGGCCGCCGCGCCTCGAGGAGTGCGAGAAGCACTGCAAGGGCAAGCTCTCCCGTCTGGCGCGAGCCGTGTCCTGTAGCCACAGCACCGGCGGGTGCTGGCTTTGCCTGGACCCCTGGCTCGGTGACCGAGCCGCTGCGGGCATCGACGTGCATCAGGCCGTGCTTGAGGTTCCTGCTGACCATCCAGACGTTCACCGGATAGGCGGTGAAGTAGCCCACGATCACCCCCAAGGACATCACGCCCCAGAACAGGGGTTGGGTGGGCTCCATGGCCCGCATGTCGCGGCCCATCATCAGAAAGATCATCACCGGAAACATCCCGGCGGCCATCATGTTCATAGAGAACCACTCGGGGATGAAGGAGTTCTTGACCGCCTTGAGGTAGGTGCCGCCCATCATCCCCTTCATGAACAGCGCCTGGAAAATGAAGAGCCCAAAGGCGAACCCGGCCGTGTACTCGACGACGAGGTCTATCCACATAGGCAGACCCAGGGCCGCGGTGATGACCGCGGCGCTTATGATGCCTGTGGCGTCGCCGGCGATGCAGTGGACGGTGGAGATAGTCTGAACGCAAATGACAAAAACGCACCTTCTCGCTGCTCGGATCGGTGGGGATCACGTAGCGTATCTCTACCTCCTCGTCACTGACGATCACCCGATCGATCAATAGCTCTACCAGCTTTCGCCTCTGCTCGAAGGTGGCACCGGCAAGTCCGCTACGCACCCTCTCGCAGAAATCCTCTATGGAAGAGGCTACGCCGGCAAGCTCCATGTGCTGGTGAGACTGCGCCTGCAATTGTCCTTCCTGGCTTGCCAGAGCCTCGTCTCTTCCTTCGAGGTCCTTACGGCGCCTCTGGTACTCGGCCAACGGGATCACCTCCCCGAGGTACGCCTCGGTCAGCCGCTCCAGTTGACGCCCGAGGGCGGCCCGGCCCTGGCGGAGGTTCTCTTGACGGGCCTTCAGCTCTTGCGGTAGCCACTGGCCCCCGTGCGCTCGCTGTAGCGCATCCGTGATGCTCTCGGGATGGGTCAGAATCTCGCATAGATCCTTCCAAACCACCTCGTCGAGCTGGTCGGCCGGGGCGTAGCGCGAGGGACACTTCTCCTCCCCGAGGCCGCTCTGAGCCTGTTTAAACTTGCCTGAGCACACGTAGTACCTCTGCTCTCGGTCGTTGTTTTTCCTACCGGTCCGCGTCCGCGCTATGGAACACAGCATACAGGTGCCGCAGCTCACCAATGCCCTGAGAAGGTACTCGTGCGTCTTGTTGTTGCGCTTGGCGAAGGACTTGTTCTTGGAGAGCTTCTCTCTTACGAGGTCGAATTGCTCCTGGCTCACCACCGCAGGCACGCTGGCCACCAGGATCCACTCCTCCGGCGGCAGTGGGACGGCCGAGTCGTGAGGATGCCCTATGGGATGGGTGGCCGAGCGTCGAATCCTAGCGGGACGGTAGCGCACGCGGCCAGCGTAGACTCTACCCGCGTAGACGGGGTTGGTCAGTATCCCGCGCAGGGTGGCGGTGCTCCACGCCCTTCCGCCCCTGGGCGCCGGGACTCCCATGTCCCGTAGATGACGCGAGACGCCGAAGAGGCTCGCTCCTTGTTCCAGGTACATAGCGAAGATCTCCGCCA
>JBPCIR010000118.1:0-5504 GCA_051006095.1 Rubrobacter sp.
ACCTCTCCTGCGAGCTCGGCGCGCAGGGTGGCCAGGTAGGAAGGCAGGTTGAGTACGGCCACGGACCCAGACACTCCCACCAACAGGCGATCCATAAGTTCCTTCCTGGTCTGTTCACTCATGTCAGGCTCCGGTGACCAGCTTCTCATAGTCCTCCCGCAGGCGCCGCGCCTGGCTTATGCACGCCTCTTGGAAAGTGATCCAGCTCGAGAAGTCAGGTTCGGCCAGCCTCGCGGATTCGGCGAAGAATGCCTCAGCGTGTCTGAGAGTCTCTGAGACCACACCCTCTGCCAGGGCCAGCTCGTAGAACGTGTCAGGATCCGGCATCCTCTGTGTGGCCGGGTCGTCTGCGGACGGACGAAAGTGGTGGAGGGCACGCCCCACGGCCCAGCTCAGATTACGGTCCCTGAAATCCTCTTCTACATCGATGGCGTCGTCGTAGAACTGGACACCAAGCGCCCAGTTGTGCCAGGAGGACCTCGCCCTTCGAAGTAGGCTATCCGTTGCCCCAACGAGAAGGAGCACAGCGTCCACAGGGGCGCGGACGGGACCGTGTCTGCTTCTGGCATGCTCGGCGTAGTCTTCGAGGGTCATCGGGGGGATAAAACCTCCGAACCCGGCGCCGTCGAGGATCAGTGACAATCCATGGCTGGCATGTAGCCCCGAGAGCACGGGGAAGAAGGATGCGGCGGCGGCACCATCGAGGACTCCGGCGTAGCGCGAGCTGATGAGCTTCGTCAGGGCGTCGTTGAGCCGGTGTGCCTGGGACAAGCCCGGCGCAGAAGAAGGATGGTCGACCATCTCGTCGAGCCAGCGGTTGCGCGCGTACTCCAGCTTTCCAGCTACGGCCAGCTCGCCCAGCGGGCCCTCGCCGACCTGTTGCCGCGATGCCTGGGGTAGAAAGTGAAGAGGCATCAGGTGTACGGCGGGTTCATCGACGGTCAAGTACGTGTAGTACGACTCGAAGACTTTCTCCCGCTCCATACGTAGCGAGAGGGCCGCCCTTTCAGCCTCTTCACCGATACTGCGAGCATTCAGTATTGTGGATGCGGCGAGATTCTCATCCCCTGAGCGTTTGGTCCGTGATGTGCTCACGCCGCCCCCAAAAAGCAACTGAAGCCCTCAGTCCGAGGAGATCTCTTCAGCAGTTCCAGTTGGTGCAACCTCGCCGCTGCACGACGATAGCGCCGCTACCCACGGCCACGTAAGGCGTCTGCCCGAGCGCGGCAGCAGCGTAGGATGGGGTGCTTGCGGAAGTGGGGCCGTCCTGTTCCCTTTCGGTACGGGCCCTCGCCCTCGCCAACAACCCGGAGATGCCGAACGGCCCGCCGGCCATCCGGTCGTCGATATGGTTTTGGTGCTGCAATTCGATCCCTCCCTCAAATACTCGGTCTTCACTGTCCTTGCGAGATTCCCGTTCGTTCTATCCTGTTCGATCCTCCTTTCTCAGTCGTTGCCCTCCAATATCCGCAGCACGCGTCTCGCGTCTTCGTACGCCTCGACTGCCGCGCGGTGCTCGGCCCCGTCGCGAAGCTGCATCGACACCTGTGCCGGATCGATCATCTTCGCATCGGCCGCGCTTACGGCGACTATGTAGTGCCAGAGCGGTGGCGTCCTTACGCCTTCGCTCTCACCGTCATTATCGACCAGGTCGAGCGCCGCCTTTAGCGCGTCGTGCAGTGGCGCCGACTTGACCGTCTGGGGTTCGTTGGCGCGAGATCTCCAGCCCGCGGCCCAGCTTATCTTCGAAGCCAGGACATCGTCGCGCAGGATCTCCTGCTGGAGTTCGTAGAGTTCTCGCGCCGCATCGGACGTAATGTACTGGGTCTCGCTCGAAGGATCTCTCATGACGGCCACGAGGCGGATCGTTGCCAGGGCTCTCTGCGTGTCCGACTCGGACAGACCCTTGATTCGGCACGCCTCTACGACGGCGTCGGACGCGTGCGACAACTGATCTGCCGCGACGGTGCTGACGGCCTGCCATTCGAGGGACTCGAACTCTTCCTGGGCACGGAGCCATCCCGTCTGAAGCCTTTGCAGGAGCGTCGTGGCAACGGCAGGCGTATACCTTAGAGAGAGTCCGGCCGCGAAAGCCAGGATGCAAGAGGTGGCCAGGCATGTCTCCACGGTGTTCAGCGTCTCCAGGCTGGCCCGCCGGTCGCCTCCTGCGAGCCAGACCCTCAAGCCGGCAAAGACCGTCGATTCCACGGCTATCAAGGCTATGCACCCCATGCCCACGGAGAAGGCGAGATTCTTGTAGTAGAAGCGTCGTTTGAGCCCTGGTGCCCGTCCGGCCATCACGAAGACCACTGCCGCAAAGCCCGAGTAAAAGCACTCGGGGGCCATGATCAAGGCTTTCAAAACCACGAACTGGGGTGGCGCGGGGGCATAAACACGCAGGGCCGGAGATGGCCAGATCAGTCCTACGGCGGTGGCGAGGCCGACCGAAAGCAGCAGGACGAGCGGGGCTGAGCCAAGTACTGCCCGCAACCAGGGCCTACGCGACACCGGCTCCGCAGGGAGGTTGCCTAGTATGGCGGGAAGGCCGCCGGCCAGGGCGAGGCAGACCCACGCGACGATGAGCACGACGGGCAACTCCATCATAACCGCAACCATTATCTCCGCACGCCCGCCGGAGAGGTCGACCAGGGCTACGGCGCCGAACACAAGCGCCACGAAGAGCAGGTTGCACGCCGCAAACACGCTGAAGTTGGTCCTACGCGATCGAAGCAGAAAACACAGATAGAAGACGAACGCCACAAAGCTTACACTTCCGAGCACGAGGGCCTGGTGCTGGGCCGCACTCATAGCACGTCGTACATATCGTAGGCGTGGGGGCTGTCGTCACCCAGGCAGCCGGCGAAAAGTGCATACGAGGCCCTCAGATTGGCCTCGCGCTCTCGGAGCGACTCCTCGGCGAATGGATTTCCTCGCGCGAGCTTCTTCCCTTTCTTGAGGGGAAGGGTCGTGAACTTTACCTCCTCAGCATGCTGGTCGTCCTCGTCGGGCTGCTCGTCGAACTCGATCAGGAGGTCGCCGGCAGCCAGGTGCCCGAGCTCGTGCAGGATGGTCAGGGTCAAAACCAACGGCGGCAGACTGCCAGGTACGAAGATGGCCGCCAGGTTCAACCGCTCCGAGTAGCGTAGTTCCCCGAGCCGTCCCGAGAGAGCCAGGAGGCGCGTGAGCTCGGGATACCAGGAGTCAGGGATAACATGTACGGCTATTGAGATATCCAGGTAATCTGCGAGAGCATCAGAATAATCTTCGGGCTCGAACCTCCGGCCCGACAACCCCAGGATAGATAGTTCCTCCTGGAACTGTGCGGCCGTTAGCAAAGATCTCGTCGCGTTGACGCGAGATCGCGCGGCGCTGAGGTTTCGAAGAGGACGCCAGAAGCCGACCAATCTGTTCAGAAACGGACCCCTGAGGTCGCGTTGCGGCGCCTCAACGTTCATCGTCGGCCTCGTGGGCGTCTTCGAATTGCCTGATGATACCCAGGATCATCTGTTTCTCACGACCGGGCAGGCGCAGGCTCTTGTGGGCTATGGCGCTTACAGTCTCGTCCCGAAAGATGCTCATCGCTTCTTCATCAAGAAGTGGCACCTTTCTCGTCGAATCGAGGAAGTACGTAGGATGCACGCCGAAAACGTCAGCCAGGGTAACCACCTGTTTCATGGACGGATCGGTCAGTTTCCCCGTCCTGATCTGCTCGACTTGTTCCTCGGTCAGGTCCCCCAGGCTCAGGCGTGCGACTTCGGCGTTGGTGTAGGGTCTACCCGTCGTCTCGTTCTGTATGGCATCGAAGAGCCGGCTGGTCCTTTCGGCGACGCTCAGGTGTCCCGGCCCTGGGTCGATAGCCGCTCCGTCCTTGAGGCCAGACCCCTCCTCGAACCACAGCTCCGGAGGGAAGTCCATGACCTTGGCAATGGCCTTCAACTTCTCGAAGCCAGGGTTTTCGATCCTGCCCTTCCTCAGGTTCGTGATGTAAGAGCGCGTCACGATACCACCCGTCGCCTCGTCGATCTCTTGACCACTCCACCTGCGCCCCTCCGGAAGACGATACATCTCCAAGAGGGCCTCGAACTTCTGCGCGATGTGCATCTCTGAGCCTCCCGCCTCCACCCCATTCGTCTTCCAGTTTGATATACGATACCATACTCTGTATCGTTTAAACAATACAACTATGGGAGAAAGGCCGTTGAAAGAGAAGATAGCACCGTCCGGGCTCGAGGGATAGGCGCAGGAGTGTTGGGGCGGTTACGGGCGCTTCACTTCTGGAAGCCGCTGGAGGGACGCTCTTTCCGACGGTTGTGGGCCGGGGCTGGTCTTTCGATGATTGCGGATCAGGCGTTCCTGGTGGCCCTGACGTGGCTGGTGCTGCGCGTTAGTGGCTCTGGTGCCGCACTTGGTTTGGTACTGGCCGTTGCATCCATACCGGGCACAATACTGACACCGGCGGGCGGGGTCTTGAGCGATCGGTATTCGCCGGTGCTGATCATGATCTGGGCCAGTGCTGGACGCATCTTGCTCCTGGCGCTATTGACCGGGCTTATTCTGGCCGATGCGACCCAGCTCTGGCATGTGTACGTCATAGCGGCCAGCTTGAGCGCGCTCGATGCGCTCTACTACCCAGCGTCGATGTCGATCGTACCGTCCCTGGTAGATCGCGACCGTTTGGGCGCGGCGAACGCCCTGACCCATGGCACCGAGCAAGCCAGCAGCATCTTCGGGCCGGCGTTGGCCGGTGGCCTGCTCGCGCTGCTCGGCCTTGGAGCAAGCTTTGGCGCTACCGCTGTCCTGTTCCTGATCTCGACAGCGTTGTTCGGCACCGTCGCACGGGCCGCAAAGCCAGCACGGGCCGGTGACGTGCCCGAGGAAGACGATGGGCAGAGCAGGGCACTGGCCTCGCTTATCGAGGGGATACGCTACGTGTGGCGCGATGGGGTCATTCGTTCTCTACTACTGATTCTGCTCTGTACCAACCTGGCCATGATGGGACCTCTGTACGTCGGTGGAGCCGTCCTCGCCGAATCGCGACTCGGGGGAGCCGGCGCCTTCGGCACCCTCGTCGGGGCTGCGGGGGTGGGGGCCCTGATCGGGGTCGCCGCCGCGGGATCGATAAGGCGTTTCAGACGCCGGGGTCTGATCGAGCTGGGACTTACGGGCCTGCTCGGTGTTATCGTCGGCGCGATCGCCTTCGTACCCAACCTGGTCGCCGCGATCGCGCTCGCAACCGCGATCGGCGCGACGGCGAGCTTCCTCGGCGTCATAACGATCTCGTGGCTTCAAGAACGTACGGAGCCAGGTTTGCTCGGACGGGTGATGAGCTTCGCAATGTTCTCCGCCGTCGCCCTGGACCCGATCTCCTTCGCCCTCGCAGGGATACTCGTCGAACTAGATCTAACGGCCATGTTCCTGGCCGCAGGAGCACTCCTGCTCCTCACAGCCCTGCTCGGAGCACTGAGCCGTACGATGCGAGAGGTGGACTAGGTAGAACTCGTCAT
>JBPCIR010000119.1:0-6463 GCA_051006095.1 Rubrobacter sp.
GAGCGAGGTTCTTCGTGGATCTTGAATCTCTGAATTGTCTCTGCGCGTATACTCTTTAGAGTGCCGCCGGCGTAGCGCTCCGCGGCCAGAGGCAGGACGGAGAGGTCCTTGGTGGAGCATCGATGCAACGAGGCTCGCGGAGGGACCGACGAGAGCAACCTCAGGGAGGCGCCTGGGCTGTGTTGACACGGGTTCTGGCAGCGCTCGGCGTTGGGGTGTGGTGCAGTTTCATCCTGTTGGTGTCGGTAGTGTTCGTGATCGACAGGGGACTGGCCGATGTAGGCATAGTCTGGGTGGCCGTCCTTGGCATCGGGGTGGCGGCTCCCGTACTCCTCTTGAGGCAGATCAACCGCGCCATAGCGGCGCACGAAGAGTCCCGTCGTTCCATCCCTGATACGAGGGAGAAGGAGAAAGAGCTCCTCGGCGCCCTGGAGGAGCACGACAAGCTCACCCCCGCCACAGCCGCGATGCGGACCTCGCTCACCGTTGATGAAGCGTCGAAGATGCTCCATACGCTGGCCCGCAAAGGACACCTTGAACTGCGAACGGAGGAAGGCACCGTAGCCTACGCCCTGAACGGGCGCGACAGGCAAGGGCTGCCGGGAGAGGACTCCACGTCTCCCTCAGGCGCAGAGAATGGCGAAGCACCGGGCCGGGCCGCTGCGCATGACCATCTCGAAGACCCGTTGAGCGAACGTGAGATCGAGGTGCTGAGCCTCCTCGCCTCGGGCAAGACCAACTCAGAGGTAGCCGGAGATCTCTTCGTCTCCGTGGGCACCGTCAAGAGCCACACAGGCAACATCTACCGCAAACTCGGCGCAAGGAACCGCACCGAGGCCCTCACCAGGGCGCGCGAGCTCGGGCTGATTCGGTAGGAATCTCCTCGAGCCTGTAAGTGCTCCCGCCACCACGCTGGAACTCTCCGGTCCAGCTCGCGAATAGCCCTCCCCATCCCGCCAACAGGCCACGAATGAACCCCGATGAACCACCCAGATCTGCTTTTCGGCCGATGCGCTTGCGACCGGTTCAGCCTTACCTTCAAGGTGAGACGTAAGCAACCGGCAAGGAGGCCCCCGCAATGGCCCGTGTTGTAGAGACGCCGAGAAATCCATCGCGAGTCGAGGCAACCGTTACGCCACCGAAACGAGGGACGACGATGACCAGGCGATCCGTCCCTGTTCGTCTGGCCCGAATCGGCTACGCTCTGCTCTCCTCGGTCTTCGTCGCCTGCGTCCTGGTCCAGGTGTTCTTCGCCGGCATGGGAGCGTTCGGGGCGGACTGGGCCTGGCACCTGACCTTCGCACACTTCCTGGAGCTGCCGCCTCTGCTGATGATACCCATGGCTTTCGTCGGACGTTTGCCGTGGGCGTTGAGGCTGCTGCCCTTCGGTCTGGTGGTCCTGGTCGGCGCGCAGTACGCGTTCGCCAACGCGGCCGTGCCGACCGCGGCTTTGCACCCGGTGAACGCGCTAGTGATCTTCTGGATGAGCCTCTTCATCGCCAGGCGGGCTTGGGCCGCCGTGTACGGGCAGGGGAAGGGGTGATCCATTCGTGAATATCTCGCGTGGGGAGTTCTTGCGGCTGGGGCTCGCGGGCGCGGTGACGCTCGCCCTCCCTTTCGGCGCGTCCGCTTGTTCCGGATCTAGCGAGGGCTCGACGGGGACGCTGTTGCAGAGCAAGGCGAAGCTGCCCGAGCCGTTTATGGTGCCGTTGCCGATGCCCCCGGTGCTGGAGCCCGCACGCTCCGACGCGAACACCGACTATTACGAGCTGGTTCAAAAGGTCGGCAAGGCGGAGATCCTGCCTGGTCTCGAGACGGAGGTCTGGGGCTACGGTGGGATCTTCCCCGGCCCTACCGTGGAGGCCAGGAGCGGGAGGCGGACCGTAATCCGGCAGTGGAACGAGTTACCGGTGCCCGTCTCTGTCCACCTGCACGGCGGCAGGACGCCGCCAGGGAGCGACGGCTACCCCACGGACCTGATCCTACCCAAAGGGAGCGAGCACGGCGCTTCCGGGCACGCGAGCCACGACTCGGGGCATCATGATCCAGCGGGCCAGCACGCCCATCTCTTCAAGGACTACACCTATCCGAACGAGCAACGCAGCGCCACGCTCTGGTACCACGACCACCGCATGGACTTCACGGGACCCCAGGGCTGGCGGGGACTCGCCGGGTTTCACATCATCCGCGACGACGAAGAGGACGCCCTGCCCCTCCCGAAGGGCGAGAAAGACGTTCCGCTCATGATCTGCGACCGCTCTTTTGATGAGGACGGCTCGTTCCTCTACCCTTCCCTGGATCCCTCGCTGATGGGTGAGCCTGGCGTCGAGGACGATTACATGGGCGGCGTCCTCGGAGACACCATCCTGGTCAACGGATCTCCGTGGCCGGTGATGGAGGTCTCGAACACGAAGTACCGCTTCCGCATCCTCAACGCCTCCAACGCCCGCCGCTACGAGCTCGCCCTGGAGCCGGAAAACAATACCTCGTTCGTCCAGGTCGGAAGCGACGGGGGTCTGCTCGGCGCTCCGATCCACCACCGCACGATCCGGATCGCGCAAGCGGAGCGCTTCGACGTGGTCATAGATTTCTCGAAGTACGATGTCGGCACGGAGGTCACGCTAACGAATCGCATGGGCGAAGACAAGACCGCAAACCTGATGCGCTTTCGCGTCACCCGCAAGGAGAAAGACGACAGTAAGGTCCCACGACGACTTTCGGATATGGCGGAGTTCGAAGGGCTCGAGGAATCTCACGCCAGGCGCACGCGCGAATTCCGCTTTAGCCGGGTCGGTGACGAGGGCCGGGTGATGTGGGGTATCAATGGCGAACCGTTCGACCCGGAGCGTATGGCCGCCAGTCCGGAGTTGGGGTCTACCGAGGTCTGGCACCTGAGGGCGGCACCTGCAGCGCACCCGATCCACATTCACCTGGTCCACTTCAAGGTGCTCTCCCGAAACGGCAGGAGACCCTTGCCAACGGACGCCGGGTGGAAGGACACCGTGGACCTGACCTCGGGCGAGGAGGCGCGTGTGCTCGTCCGTTTCGAAGGCTACAGGGGCCGCTACGTCTTCCACTGCCACAACCTAGAGCACGAGGACATGATGATGATGGCCAACTTCGAGGTCGTATGAAGAGTCGCTAGTCTCACCAGAAGGTGAATTGCCATCGAGATCAGAGACAGACAGTTCGTATGTCATCTCAGTAGATCCGGTTTCGGGTTTTACCGTCCGAGCTCGCGCAGGTTCTCCCACAGTATGTAGAGTCCTACGGCCAGGACGGCGAGGATGATGACCCCCCAGAAGTAGTGTTCGAGGATGACCAGGGCGCCCACTATCGCCAGCGCAACGTTGACGCTGACTATGAACCTGGTTAGTCGTCTCCTGAAACCGGCCTCGATGAACGCGAACATGGCGATGGCGAAAACGAGGGCGGAGAGGAGGTGCGATCTCTCGTAGGCGATGATGAGGATGAGCGTCACGAGCACCAAGGCGATGCTGATCGAGGCCCATAGCTGCGCCACCCTGCCGGCGTGGGTCTCCGCCTCCGAGACGGGGCGCGCGGCGTGCATTATGTGGGCGCGGGCGGGGGGACGCTCGCCGCCTCTCAGGCTTTCGGCGTGATCCTTCAAGGACTCTGCGAGGACTTCGTCGTCGGACAGTTGTGCGCGCAGCGTCTCGACTTCTTTGGATAGCTCTTCGATGTGCCGCGTCTGGTTCTCGTGGAGCCTGCTCAGGTGGGAATGGCCGCGCGTGGCTTCGGCGTCCATGCCCAGAGCCTTCAGCCTGCTGCCCTTCTCCAGCAGTTCGGAGCCGAGGAGATCCCGGCGTTCCTCGATCTCCGCCTGGCGCCCGGTGATGACGCCCAGTTTCTCGGTCCTGGTCGGCACCTTGTCGAGCCCTGCCCAGCCCACGGGGTCGAACCACTCGCGGCTTATGGTCTTGTCGCGGTTGTACATCGGCCCCGCCGGGGCGTCCTCGCCCTCGAAGGGATCCTGGGTGTAGAGACCCCAAAGTCCCCGATATCTCGAGACCCACGATGGCAACGGGTTCATGAGGCGCGGGGGGTCCCACTCCATGTCCTGTCCGGGTCCGACCGACAGCCCGTCCCCGCGCCCGTAATCCACGAAGGGGATGGTGAACTGTTCGTAGGGCTTCTCCCTGTAGTCCTCGTCGGCGTACTGGCGCAGCGTTACGTACCAGAATCGCCGTGCGACCCTCCTGACGGCGGCGAACGCCCGCGGCAGGGGGAAGGCGAGCTCGGTCAGGTACTCGCCTCGGGAGTAACGGGTCGCGTGCGAGCCGGCGCAGGCGTACGCCACGGGATGCTCGTCGATCTTCTCCAGCTCCGGGTCGTCCCACCGGCGCCTGAGGTCGTCGCCGGTCTCCTCGTGCGCGGCGTAGGCCACCCACTCGGGCCTTACCTCGCCAGACTCCGATTCCGAGAGGTACACGAAGATTTTCTCCCAGTCGGCCTCGTGGTCGTTGGCGCCAAAGACGTTGCTCCTCCAGTCGTTGAACGCGTAGAAGAGCCAGTATCGCAAGACGATCCAACCGTCCTGCCTAAGGACGTGCCCGTGGTACCTGAAGTGTTCCTCCTTCTCCATGAAGCGGCCGTAAAGGACGCGCCCCCCCTCCACATCTCCGCCGGGAACCCTACCCCTGGCCAGGAGCACCAGCGAGAAGAGCGCATCCGCCAGCCTCGAGATGTAGCCGACGCGCGCGAGGCGTCCCCTGCCGGCCCGGAAAGTCTCCTTGGGCCAATCGGGGTTCGTGTGCGAGCGCCTCGCCCGCCGGCGCGCCCGGCGACCTTGATTCTCGTCTTCCTTGGGGTTGGGGATCTTGAGGTAGTGTACGGCGCCGGTGGTGTCCTCTGGCTGCTGGGCCAGCCTCTCCAGGTTGAGCTCTCCAGCCGGAACTACGCAGAGGGCGTCCTCGCCCGGACGCCGGACCCAGAGGCTGCAGGCGTCAACATAAGGCTCGCAGTCCATCGGGTAGAACCACTCGCCCTTCGTGAACCGGATCACGGGCTCGAAGCGGCGCAGCAGTGCCTCTGCGGTCCTCGCGTCCACGCTCTCCTCATTCGCCATGCGCGAGCTCCGGTCTAGCCTCCGCCGGCGTCAGCTTTCTGTGGTGGACTACCGCCCGCACGCTGCGGGAGTTGAGGAGCAAGATCATCAAGATGCAGTAGGCGATTATGGGGTAGGCGAACCATGGACGCGAGTCGCCGTAGAAGAAAAGGCAGGCCAGCATGATGAGGGCCTGCGCGACCGAAGCCAGCATCCACCCGCGGCGCCTGAGCAGCACGAAGCCGAGTCCAGCAAGGAGCAACAGGACCACGGGCGCGATAAAATAGACCGTGAACAGGATCGCCCGTTCTAAATCCTTCGCCACGGCCTTGTCAGTGGTTTGGAGCCGAATCTCGCCCGGCTTGTTGGAAAGATTTACTATCGTGTCCCAGTCGATGCTGGCGAACAACCAGACACCGATCCCCACAATCGCGACGACCTGCAGAAGTAGCAACACACCAAGCAGCCGCGCCTGTCGGTACAATGCTTGCCCTCCAGCCTCGATTACCATCCGGGCTGTAGCATAACCGCTTGCGCTCGGTCACGCACCATCAGCATTTCAGCTCTTTGTTTTCGCGCGTAGTCGAATGGGTGATTCGCGGTGGGTCGATACCTTTGCGAATCGCTCTAGAGTCTGTACAGGCGCTTCGCATTGCCGCGCAGCACGCTCTCGCCGACGGCTTCGGCCTCGGGGAGGTCCAGCTCTCCGTACGCCGCCATCTCTCCTAGTGCCTCGCCGAGCACGCGCCTGCTGTCTATGGCGCTCATCCAATGGAGCTCGGGCGCGCCTATACCATCCGAGCTGTACATGAGCTTCGAGCTCGGTGCGACGCCGAGCGCGGCCCGGGTAAAGGAGAGCATCTCGCCGTAGCCGAGCAGGGGAATGCCGTAGGAGAGGTCCAGGTACGCGTTTTCGTAGACGGCGGCCAGGTAGCCGCCCTGCCTGGTGTACGGGTAGCATTCGTGCAGCAATACGACGGGCATGCCTTGGTAGTCAGGACGCTGGAGTATCGGGCGCAGGTAGAGCGGGTTGCCGAGCAGGAGATCGGTGTCCGCATCTCCGTAGCCGACGTGGAACTGGACAGGAACCTCCTGCCGAGAAGCCTGAGCGAACGCCACGTGCAGGAGGGTATCCAGGAGCGGCTTGTGGACGAGGCGCGCGGGGCCTGGTCCGGCGGCCTGCTTGTATTCGTGGAACGATTCTTCGGCCTCCTCCCGCGTCCACTCCCTTATGTCCAGTCCCGTCCTGTAGGCGGCGATGCTCTTGAGCGCCACGTAGCCATGACTCCTCAGGTCATCTAGCGCGGCGGCGAGCGCTTCCTGCACTTCCCCCAAAGAATCGTGCTCGGCCAGCAAATCCTCCATCAGGATCTCGAGCCGCAGCATCGGCTCCGC
>JBPCIR010000120.1:0-15410 GCA_051006095.1 Rubrobacter sp.
GCCCTGACGCCGGCGGTGCGCAACTCCCCGAGCAGCGCCTCAGGCTCGTCTTCGTCCGACGCCCAGGGCATCTCGCGGTCGTACGCTTTCCAGTAGGAGAGAACGATGTCGGCGCCGCGGGATGCGAGCGCCAGGCAGACCGCGGAGCCTATCCCCCTCCTCCTCCCGACACCGGTCACGAGCGCCACGCGACCACGCAGATCTTTGGTCGTGGCCCCTGGGAGTGGCGAGGACTGAGTCGGGTTACCTGAAACCGTGGATCGATCGTCGGACATGGGCTTCTCCTCGAGATAGCGCCCGCCGGGCGGGCGTGAAGGGTCTGGTCGAGGCTCCGTGGAGCCGGTTTACTACCTGGAACCTATGCCAACGTATCGCCCATGGAAGGAAAGTTAGCACGCCTCCTGGCGCGTCTCAAGCCGCCTCGAACTCGAGTGCCCCACCACGGTGCGCCTGACCTGGGGCAATTCCCCGGCTCAAGCTGTCAGAGCCGTAGGCTCCTGGGTTGTACGGTCGCCGGCCTTGCGCAGCGCTTCGAGGGCTTCGGTCGAGTCCATGCCCGAGGCCCGTAGGAGATCCACGGCGGTTGACCTGACCTGGCCTACCAACATGCTGGTCCTGAGGTCGTTACGCTCCGCGAGTACGGCGGTCGCCCCTCCCGCGGCTGCGAGGGCGAACCTGCGGGTCTCCACGGGATGCTCCGGCTCCTCGATGTAGGCTGTGAGGGTCTCGACGGCACGCGCGAGGTCGCGGATGGTCTCGGATAGCACCTCTGGGGCTGGCTCTCCCTCGCGCACCGTCGCCGCGACGGCACGCGCGAGCACCCTGACGTTGCGGACCGCAAGGTCCAACTGGTCGGCCGCCGTAGCGTAGAGCCCGAGCTGGCCGAGCGCCCGCCTGCGTGGCGGCGAGAGCCTGACGGTATCGTAGCCAGCGTCGAGCGCTTCCCTGAAAGCTCCCATGTGTCCATCCATCTCGCGTGCCTTCTGCAGGGCGCGCTCGGCCAGGCCGAGATCACACTCCCGCAGCGCTGCCGCCGTCTCCTCCAGGACGCCGACGAGATCGTCGAAGATCGGGTGCGCGGCCCGCTCCACCATGTGCCTCGGGTCGCTAGGGAACACCGCCCTGACAGCGAGGGCAATACCGCTCCCGATCAACGCGTCGATAAACCTCTCAGGCGAAAGACCCGTGGTGGAAGGCTCGAGCGTGATCGCCAACAGCGCCGAGACTCCGGCCTCGGTGATAAGCAACGTCCCACCACCGAGCCACACGGCAGCAGCCATAGCCAGGGCCACCACGATCCCGATCTGGACTGTCCCCGTCCCGATGGCGAGCACGAGTAGGTCGGCCACAGCTAGCCCGCACGCGACCCCGAACACGAGCTCGGTCGCCCGCCTTCCCTCCTGACCGACGACGACGCCAGAGGAGATCACAGCGGCTATGGCGGCGAAGAACGGCTGGCCGTGCCCGAGCACCGCAGAGGCCAGAAACCACGCCAGACTCGCCCCCACCGCCGTCTGCAAGATGGGCCACACTCCTGCCCCCAACCGCCCGAACGACTCCTCGAACCGGCGCCGTAACGCCAGGGACCCACTATCAGGCACAACCCACGTAAGCACACTCAGGTTCACAACCAAACACCTCCTTCGGGATTCTCCTGGTACCTATATTCCATCTGCATATAAACGACCCTAACACGATGAACCGGACGATTAAAGGGTCTCGGGAGATGTCTGAACAATTTGTTATAAGGCTGTTACTTGATTGTTACTTTCTCCGGATTCGGGGCTCGCTGGAGCAGGTTCGGGGAATGGAATCTGGTGCGCAGGATTAGCCTCTTTCAACACCCTCATACCAACTCTCCTGTCGCTACCATCTGCACTTTGCCTCCGACATGGACAGTCGTCTCGTCGTCTTTCTTTTCCGCCTGCAGATACAGGAGCGAGGGGCGGCCGATCTCGTATCCCTGCTCGACTTGCACGTCTATGGAACCGGTTCCGAAGTAACGGTGTTCGACGAGGTATCCGGCGAGACAACCGTTGGCGCTGCCTGTGGCGGGGTCTTCGGAGACGCCGAGACCAGGGGCAAACATGCGGGCCGAGAGGTCGGATCTCTCGTGCGGCTCGGGGCAGAAGACCAGGATGTTTTTGGCCTCGATGTTCTCGACAAGTTCGAGGTAGCGGTCGTGGTGCACCCGGCAGCGTTGCAGGGCGTCCAGATTCTTCAGCGGGACTATAAGGGCAGGGAGTCCGGTGGAAACTTCCTGTATGGGATAGTGGTCGTCCAGGTCGGCCCTTTCGAGGTGGAGCATGCCGGCGACGGAGGCTGGGTCCAGGGTCATACCGAAGGTGGGCGGGAGCTGGTGCATCCAGAGAACGTCGCCGAAGGTCACGGGGATCTCACCGGCCTTCAATTTCAGGGTGATACTCTCGACAGGGCCGGCGAGGATCTCGTGCTGGATCACGTACGCAGTACCCAGGGTCGGGTGGCCGGCGAAAGGCACCTCCCCGCCAGGCGTGAAGATGCGGACGTCGTAGCCCCCGTCGATCTCCTCCTCCGATAGGACGAAGGTGGTCTCGGAGTAGTTCATCTCCAGGGCTATCTTCTGAAGTGTCTCATCGGGCAGGTCGGCTCCGCCGCGAACGACGGCGAGCTGGTTGCCCGCATATTTCTCTTCGGCGAAGACGTCCACGATGTAGAAGGTGAGGCTCACGGTCGCTCCTAACCGTAGTCAGGGTCGCTGCGGGATAGCCGCATGACGCCGATGAACATCTCGAAGGCCGTTTCGTAATCCTCGTGCGTCCAGGAGACGCGCCGGTCGTCCACGCGCTCCAGACCGGGGAAGAAGAGGACACTCGCGGCCGAGCTTGCGGTCGCGAACTCGATAGTGAAGGTGTAGGGTGGGTCCGGCGCGTAAGGGGCCAGGTCTCCTTCCCCGGCCGCCAACCGGGCCGCATCCCTGATGCGCTCCCTGGCCACCTGTGGGGAGAGGCATCGGGCCGTGTAGCGGTCGACGGCGGTCTTCACCCGCGCTGTCTGTACGCCAGAGTAGAGATCCTCCGCCTCCGCGCAGGCCAGGTCGTCACCGGTAACGAGGCCGACAGGAATGCCCTCGAGGCCGGCGAGCGTCGCGTTCATGCGCGCCTCGCTGCACGGCTCGCCGTTCAGCCAGACTCCCGTGACAACGGTAGGGCTGTCGAAGGTGTGGCTCAGGACCCCCTCCGTGCCGGCTCGGGCGTGGTAGCCGACGAAGAAGATGAGGTCGGCGCCTTCGAAACCCTGCATCATCGAGTAGGGTTTGCGCTGGCCGACGATCACCTCAGCCCGCGGGTCGAGGTCCTCCAGGAGGATATTCCGCATGCCGTCGTGGGCCTCGTTGACCAGGAAGTCTGTGGCGCCAGCCTGCGCCGCACCTTCGATGGCGGCGTTCACGTCGGCGGTCAGGAGCCTCCTGAAGCGCTCGTACTGCGAGCGGCCAGGTATTACGTCCTGGGAGTGCGTCACCCCAGTCACGCCCTCCATATCCGCCGAGATGTAGATCCTCATGACATCGACTCCTCTCCTAAAACTTGCGGGTCATACGGAAACTGACACGACCACGACGTATTGTGGTCTCCCCAGGCGCGTGTTACTGACCTCGGTCAGTAACGGGGCAGGGGCCCTCCGGCGTCTTCGATGACGTAGTCGTCGAACATACGGCGCGCGACGTCGGTAAGCTTCCCTGCGACGTCCTTGTACATGCCAGGGTCCTCTCTCAGATCGTAGAGCCTGGCTTCCGTTCCGTCGTTCCGGCTTATCATGGCGTACTCCTCGTCCCTGGTGAAGACGTGGTCGTGGTAACCGAGCGTGAAGTGGGGTCTCGCCTCTGGCTCTCCGCCTTCGAGCATCACCGAGAGATCCTGGCCATCAAGCGGTTGTGGCGGTTCGATCCCGAGGAAGCCCAGGATCGTAGGCGCCACGTCGTGGGTGGAGGCGTAGTAGTCGCTCGTCCCTGCTCCCTTGGCCTCTGGATGGCGGATGAGGAACGGGATGTCCGTAACCTCGGGCCAGAGAGTCGAGGGGAGCTTACCGACGACGCCGTGTTCCCCGTGGGCGATGCCGTGGTCGGAGATTGCGATGAGGAGGGTGTTGTCGAAGAGGTTCATTTCTTCCATCTTATCCAGAAAGCGGCCTAGCCAGCGGTCCATCATCGTTACCTCGCCCGAGTAGAGGGCACTCATCCGCCGGAGTTGCCGTCCGCTCAGGTAGTCGCCGCCCCCATCGACCGGAGAGAAAGGCTCGGGACCGTCGTAACCCTCGTCGTACATCTCTACGTACTCTTCTGGAGGGTCCCACGGCGCGTGGGGATCGTAGCAGTCCACGGTCAGGAAGAACGGCCTGCCCGATCTGGTGGTCTCAAGGAACTCGGAAGCCCGCGTGAAGACCTGCGGAGCGAACCAGTCCTCTTCGGACTTGCGGTAAGCCGTGTTGGCGAAGTACCTCTGGAAGTACAGCTTGCTCCCCGTTCCCAAAGCGCCTTCCTTCACCAGCGCCTGCTCGATCTTCCCTGGAGGGCAGGTATAGAGTGGTCTATAGCTGTCGGTAGTCTGCCCCCGGATAAAGTCGAAGACGTCGAAGCCCCGCTGGAAGTTCATGGAGGCGTCGTACTGCTGCAAGTTGTCTGTGACGAACATCGTCTCGTAGCCCGCACTTCGCATAGTCTCCGCGAGGGTGGTCTGGTCGTTGGGGATCGGCTGCCAGCCCTGCAGGCCGACGTCTATGCCTTTGTAACGTCGCCAGTTCTCGAAAGGCCAGGTCCTAAGCCCCGTGTGTATGGCCCTCCTCGCGCAGATAGTAGGCGCGGACTCGGGGTAGGCTCTGGTGAAGCGCAGGCTGTCTCTGGCGAGGGAGTCGAGATTCGGAGTCTCGATCCGCTGGTTGCCATAGACGCCGACGTGATCCTTCCTCAAGCTATCCATGATGATAAGCACCACGTTGGTGTCCCTATCCGCGGACGGGGTATTGTCAGGAAGGTCAGGGAGTATCCCAGGACGTTCGCACCCGGCGAGCAGCGACGCCCCGGCTGCCGCCCCGGCCACCCCAGCACCCGATACCCTCAAGAATTCTCTTCGCGTTAGAGTCCGCTTCAGTCTCTCCTCCTGCATACTCGTATCGCCAGCCTGCACAGACAATCATAAAACAAGTCCAGCGGGAAACCTCCCCGTACCCGGAATCGCCGGGGCGAAGCGTCCCGCTGCCCGATGTGATCCAGGTCAAACCGGTGTACAATCTGCGCATGACGGTCTTTCGTTACGGGCGGGAGCACTTCGAGGAAGGGGAGTACGTACGCCGCGTGGAAGCCACGCCTGGCGACGACCTGGACCCCGTAGTGCGCATCGTCGAGGACCTTGGGACGGTTGAGATCCCCTGCGGCAAAGTAGATTGCCGCAGTAATTGCCTGGAATACATGGTCAGCGCCACAGGCGGGCGCGCCGACTACAACCTGGCCGAGTGCAAGATCTCCGCGCTAGTAAGCATAATTTAGAAGCATTTCAGCATTTCAGTGTCCGAGCCCTTGCAGCAGGCCAACCGGCGGAGCCGCCGTGCTGAAGTGCTGACAAGCGAAGGCCTTAAGGCCTGAGCGTGCTGACTTGCTGACAAGCCGCCTGCAAGGGCGAAGCGTGCTGAAACGCTATTCCTCCCAGGAATAGCGTTTCTGTTCTGGTGGTCTTTCGGCGGCGTAGAGTCGCTGGAGGGTGCCTCCGACCAGCGGCGCGAGGAAGAGACCGGCGAGGCCCGCTGGTAGCAGGTCACGGGCAATGGTCCAGGCCACGAGGAGCGGTACTCCTGGCGGATGGTTGGCGTCTCCGATGAGGCGTAGAGGGTCGAGGACACCGCCGCTCGGGAGGATGCCCGTCGCGTAGACGACGAGGGTGAGAACGCCGGAGATGAAGCCCGTCAGCAGCGCTAGCGCCAGGCTGAGGACGAAGCGGGGACCTGAGCCTTCGCTGCGGCCGCGCCGAAGGAGCAAGGCGCCGCCGAAAAAGGGGCCAGCGATGAGCCCGGCGAGCAATCCGACGCCCATGTAGACGAGGGCGAGCGTGGTGAGATCTCCCTCGCTGCTCTGTCCTCCCTGCAGGATCAGGAGCACGAAAGGCTCGGGGAACAGCGATTTGACGAACATGAAGCCCACGCCATAGACGAGCCCTATCCCCAACAGGCGAAGGATGATCATGGTCCACCCGCCGCGCGGTAGGGGAAGCTGAGGCCTTGATCGCTGTTATTCGTCATCGTGCCCTAGAACTTAACCTACAGCGGTCGAAACGTCAGCAAGAGCTTTCACGGGGCGCCGTCCTTGCGCGTTGGCGGGTACAATCGGCGGCAGCATGAGTGGAGGGCGAGCAGTACCTGACCCGGCAGAAGCGCGGCGCGTTCTCGAGGAGCGGGCGCGAGAGGCCGGCTTCGACCTCGTCGGCGTGGCGCGCGCAGAGCCTTTGCGTGAGGGTGGCGAGCGTCTAAGGGAGTGGCAGGAGGCGGGGATGGCCGCCGATATGGGCTACATGCACAGGCCCGTGGAGTTACTCTCTGACCCGAAGAAGCTCCAGAAGAGCGCCAGGAGCGTGGTCTCTCTCGGGGTCTCGTACTATCCGGGGGACCATCCTGAGAACGAGGGCGGGGGCCGCGTGGCGCGGTACGCGTGGGGTCTCGACTACCACGAGGTCATAAAAGGGAGGTTGTTCCGGCTGAGAGAGGAGCTCGAGGAGGCGCTGGGCGTCAGGATAAGAGCCCGCGGTTTCACGGACGCTGTGCCGCTCCTGGAACGCTCCGCGGCCCAGCACGCGGGGCTCGGATTCTTCGGGCGTAACTCTTGTCTGATAAACAACGAGACCGGGTCGTATTTCTTTATTGCGGACCTGATCCTGGACCTCGACCTGGATCCCGACCCGCCCGGAGAGGGGACCTGCGGACGCTGTACGCGCTGCATGGACCGTTGCCCTACAGGCGCCATAAAGGCCCCCGGCGTCGTTGACGCCAGGCTCTGTATCTCGTACCTGACGATCGAGAACCGGGGTGAGATCCCCCGCGAGCTCCGTCCGAAAGTGGGCGACTGGGCCTTTGGGTGCGACGTCTGCCAGGAGGTCTGTCCATACAACAAGACGAAGGCGTCGAGGAGCCGCTGGCCCGAGTTCTCGGGGGAGGCCGGATCAGGACCGTACCTGGAGATAGAGGAGGTCCTGAAGATAAGGACCGACGAGGAATTCGAGGAGCGCTTCGGCGGGACCCCGCTCACGCGCCCTGGCCGGGCAGGCCTGTTGCGCAACTGCTGCGTGGCCGCCGGGAACCTGAAGCTCGCGAAGGCTGTCCCTGAACTCGTACGTGCCTTGCGCGAGGATACCTCGCCGCTCGTACGCGGGCACGCGGCGTGGGCACTCGGCGAGATCGGGGGTGCTGATGAGCCGTTAGTGGAGGTGTCCGGAACGGAGAGGGATACGTGGTGTTTGAAGGAGATCGGGCTCGCGCTGGCTGACGGGACCACGGACGCTACCTTGGGTTAGAATAGGGAAACGATGGCTGACCAGATCAACTACTACGATGTGCTCGGCATCTCACGCGAGGCCTCCCAGGCCGAGATCCGAAACGCTTACCGCAACCTGGCGAAAGAGCGTCACCCCGACCATCCTGGCGGGAGCGCGGAGGAATTCTCCCTGCTGCAGGAGGCCAACGCTGTCCTCTCCGACCCGAACCGTCGCCGCCAGCACGACGAAGCGCTCGACCTGGCCCACGCGGCCGACCAGCTCGCCGGCCTCAACCTGGACTTCGGCTCCGTGGAGGACGAGCTCTCCGCCAAGCGCAGGGAGCGCGAGTCAGATGGTCCTTCCCTGGGCGAGCGCCTGAGAAGCCGCTTCGGCAGGAAAGAAGATGACCCCTACGAGTCCATGCGAAGAGAGGCTCGTGGCTCCGGACGCGGAAGCGAGCGCAGAACCAGAGGCCGCTACGACGTTAGTGAGGCCCGCTGGTACGAGCCCCACCGCTTCGACCCTGAACCGATAACTCTGAAGAGCGGCGCCATAAGCTTCGTGGCCGCCTTCCTCGCGTTCATCGCGACCGGCCAGATCGGGCTGTGGGCAACGACCCCTGAGCAGGTCGACCCCGGTGCCTTCTCTTTTGTTACTGCCCTGGACCCGTTCATGCCCATCCTGTACTCGCTTGTCGGGCTGGCCGTGGCTTACTTCGCCTTCAGGGCCGCTGGTTACGCGGCGCTGGCCCTGACCTTCGTAGCCGCCCTCGTCGTCGGCGGCCAGGGTGGGCCCGAGAACTTTTTGCAGTTCGTGACCGTGGGCATCATCGTCCTGCTCGTCATGGTCTACCTCGGCAACCGCCGCGAGAGCGCTGCCAGGCGCTGATCCGGGAATCCTTAGTGGGAGCTCTTTGGCGATAATTGGGCTTCTCCTCCCCGTTGGCCTAAGTTTCTCTCTCGTTAGTCTCCCGTGCATCGCGGGCCATGGTCAGGAGGCGGTCCATGTGCAAGGTCCGTAAGGAGTAAGGCAGCTCTTCGCGTCCTACGAAGCTCATCAGGTCGTCGAGGCGTCGTATGTACTCGCGTAACGCCTCGTTCTCGGACATCTTCATAGGGTCAGTATAGCTGCCGAGGGGTATCATGCGGTCATAAAGATCCCGGTGCGGAGGATGATGTGGCTAACGAGTTTCGCTCCATAAGAGACGTCGTCAGGGGCATCAAGGAGAGCACCTACGAGATCCAGACCGAGAGCAGGCTCGCCTACAGCGGCTTGAAACGGGAGCAGAACATTACCGAGGTGCTGGAGAAGTTCGCCTGGCTCTACAATCTCGAGACCGTCCGGCGTGTCGAAGAGGCGTGCCGGGTAGAGACCGATCCGGAGAACAAAGAGCGACTGCACCGAGTCTACTACTACCTGCTCGAAGGTTATATAGGGCAGCAGACCGCTCCCCTGGAGGATGCACTCGTCTCCTTCGAGGCGCGCGCTTCCGTAGAGGTGGACGGCGAGAACATCCCCTACCACAACGTTCCCGTGCTGATCGCCAGCGAGCACGATTTCGAGAGGCGCGACAGGCTGCGCGAGGCCTCGCTGGGCGTGGTCGAGGAGACGAACCCAGAGCGTCTGGAGATCTTGCGCACGAGCCTGGCGACGCTCGCAGATGAATTCGGCCACGACAGCTACACAGCCTACAACGCACAGAAGAAACGGATCGACTACAGTCTCCTGCGCTCGCGCATGGAGGGTTTCCTTTCGGAGACGGAGAAAACCTATACGGCGCTGATGGGCCGGTGGGTTGAGGAGACTATGGGCCTGAGGCTTGGCGAGATCGGCAGCCACCATTTCTCCTACATCAGTCGCCTGCCCGAGTACGACGAGTACTTTCGCAAGGTCAGGCTCCTCGGGGCCTACGAACGGACACTCTCGGGTATGGGTCTCGACCCCGCCTCGCAGAAGAACATCCACATCGACACCGAAGAACGTGCCACCAAGAACCCCAGGGCTCGCTGCTACGCGCCCAACCCTCCGGAGGAGGTTCACCTGCTGATCAAACCAGTTGGCGGCCTGGAAGACTACATGGCCTTCTTCCACGAAGCGGGACACGCCCAGCACTTCGGCAACGAGGACCCCGCGCTCGATTACGTCGAACGCGCTATCTCCACGAGCAACGCCCTCACCGAGATCTACAGCTTCCTCCTGGAGCACCTCACCCAGAACCGGACGTGGCTAACTCGGGTGGTCGGCCTGCCGGATGAGACCGCGAGAGGGGTGGCTTACTACGCAGAGCTCGCGGAGCTGTTCTTGGTACGCCGGTATGCGGCCAAACTCGCCTACGAGCTCGCGTTCTTCGAGAACCCGCTAGAGGAAGGGCGCAACCGGCAGATCTACACTACGATGCTTTCCGCAGCGACGCACTTTGTGTACACACCCCAAAACTATCTGGACGACATGGACCCAGGCTATTACACCGCCGACTACCTGCGGGCCTGGATCACGGAAGCGATGCTCAGGCACCACCTGGAGGATACCTATGGTGAGGACTGGTTCGCCAGTCCCGAGGCGGGTAGATTCCTGCGCGACCTCTGGGCCACCGGGGAGAAAGTGGAGAACGAAGACGTTGCACGTATGATCGGCTGCAATCCGTTCGACACCCGCTACCTCGTCGAGCAGTTCCTCGCCCTCGAGTAGACTACCGACCGGCCCAGACGGGGACCTTTATGCCACTGAAGGCGCCGTTGTGAGCGCCGTCGGTCCCGACCTTCAGGGTTCCTTTTCCGGAGAACGGCGGTAGATCCAAGGTGGCTTCGAAGTATCCCCAGGTGTGGTTCCAGTCGTTGCTTCGAATGGTACGGCGCACCAGTACCTTCTCGTGAGCATCGATCAAGGTGATGGTGTTCGCGGCCTCGCGGTTGCGGGAATAGCCACTGATTACAAGGGGGTCGGAGATCCTGGCGCGCGGACGTGGCTCGACGAGGACCGTGTTGCCGCCCTCCGCGGGGAGCAGCACCCTAGAGTCTTCCCCCGCCGGCTCGAAGTCGACGACGAGGCGCGCTGGGTCTCCGAGCTCGACCACCCTGTAGAGAAACGCCTCGCGCGCGAAGAAGTCCACGAACATGTTCCCCTCGGGAGCGCGCACGACGTGGAAACTCTCGAGCAACGCGTCGCCAAACTTGCCGTCCGATACGCTAGTCGCGCTCGCCGAAGGCAGGGATACGCGCAGGAGACCGTCGCCATCCTGGCTCACGAGGGTCCATTCCGGCACGCCACCGGCGGGCTCCCAGCCGGTCCCGAGGTCGATTACCGCCTGCTCGTAGTCCTCGTGAACCCCGTAGCGCACCGCGAGCACGGTGTCCGCGTCGAGGCCGGAACCGCCACTCGTCTGCGTCTTCGCGACGAAAGGATCCCCGGAATAAGCCTCAGCAGCCCCTGCGAGGTCGCCCTCGATCCACGAGGTCCCGGAGGTAGTAGCCTCGGGCACGCCCCCAGCACCGGACGTGCTCTTATTCGAGGTCTCGGCAGGACCGCCCGACGCGGCCCCGGCAGAAGCCTCTAAGGACTGGTCCACCTCACCCGCATTCAGGCAACCGGCTAAGTTAGCGGCCGCCAGGAGCGAGAGCAGCGGGAGGAGGGCGGAAGTCCGCCTCAAGTCCACCGGCGTTGGGTCATGCTCGTACGTCCACATAGAGATGTTCGGTCATCGGCGCGGCACATTATAGGGGGGCGCGTCTTGCGAGATGTTTAAAGGAGTGTTGCGCTCCTGTTACGATGCAGAAGTATCCGCCGTACCATGCTGGTCCTCACTCAGCGCAGAGGAGAACGAAACCATTATCGGCTTAGAGGACATAGAGGTCGCGCGGAGGCGTTTGCAGGGAGTGGCGCTCCGCACGCCGCTGGTGCCGTGCCCTGGCGGCCCGCGGAACCGGGCGCTGTACTTCAAGCCGGAGAGCCTCCAGCCGACCGGCGCTTTCAAGCTGCGCGGCGCGTACAACAAGATCTCATCCCTCTCCTCTGAGGAGCGCGGCCGCGGGGTCGTCGCCCACTCCAGCGGGAATCACGCCCAGGCCGTAGCCTACGCGGCCCGTGCCCTGAATACGCGGGCTGTCGTCGTCATGCCGCGGGGGGCATCTCGCGTGAAGCTCGACGCGACGGCGGAGCTCGGGGCCGAGGTCGTCCTGGTCGGCCCGGGCAGCGCAGACCGGTCCCGCAAGGCTGAAGAGCTTGCGCAGGAGCACGGCTACGTTCCCGTGCCCCCGTACGACGATGAGGTCCTCATGGCCGGCCAGGGCACCATCGGACCTGAGATCCTCGAAGACCTGCCCGACGTGGAGACCGTGCTTGTGCCCGTCAGCGGCGGGGGGCTTATCGGTGGGATCTCGGCGGCCATGAAGCTGTCCCGCCCCGAAATGCGTGTGATCGGGGTAGAACCCGATCTCGCGGCCGACGCCAAAGCGAGCCTGGAGAGCGGAAGTCTGGTCGAGTTCCCGGCGGAGCAAGTCGCCCGCACGGTCGCTGACGGTCTGCGCGTGCAGAGACTCGGCGAGGCACCCTTCGAGCACATCCGCGCCTTCGTCGACGACATCATCACCGTAACGGAAGAGGAGATCCTGGAAGCCATGCGCCGCCTGGCCCTGCGGGTCAGGCTCGTCGCAGAGCCGAGCGGGGCCGTGACGTTCGCTGCCTACCTCTTCCATAGAGAGGAACTGCCGGCCCCTCGTCTCACTGTGGCCGTGATCAGCGGCGGGAATGTGGAACCTGGCCTCCTCGCCAGGGTCCTCGACGGCTCCACGCTGGAGGACGCCCGAAATGCAGCTACGAGATGAATTTGGCGCAGCCGTTCAGCGCAGCGTGGTCTCGACTGGGTCGCCGACACTAACGGTCCCTAGCGCGTCGTGGATGAGGTTGCGTCCGAAAAAGACCTCTCCGTCGGACTTTCGGTAGGTGGCGAGCGTACGCAGCGGCTCTTTACCGCGGGCTCCCGTTCTCTGGTCGACCGTGGTGATGGCGCAGCGCGGGCAAGCCTCGGCTACCCGGAAAGGCACATCCCCTATCCTGATCCGGCTCCAGCCGTCTTCGGCGTACGGACCGCAGCCCCTGACGACGAAGTTTGGCCTGAAGCGGTTCATGGGCAGAGGATCTTCCAGTCGACCGTTCAGGTCTTCGAGTGAGGCCTCGGAGACCAAAAGAAAAGCGAACCCGTCGGCGAAGCCGACTTGATCCCCACTCTCCGCATAGGACGAGTCAACCAACCTCGTGTCGTCGTTAGGCTTGTGGACGAGCCGGCAGGGGAACTCCAGGAACTCGCTGAACCAGCGGCAGGCCTCCCCGCCCACGAGCGTGCCCCTGTTCGTATCGCCAAAGACACGCACGTCTATCAGGCTACTGGACCCCTGTTGAAGTGGTATCTCCAGCTCGGACATGCCAGGCGCGCTGACGATCAGGTACTCGGGAGCAAACCGAGTGGAGATCAGGGCCATCCGCGGATGGGCACGCTGCGACATAAACTCGCCGGTCTCATCGACGAGCATCCAGCGCCGGTCGTGGCGGAGTCCCGTAGCGCTCAGGTCGGATCTCTGCAAGGAGATCCCGGCGCAGGACTTGATCGGGTAGACGTACAACCCACTCAGGATGACGTTCTCAGCGGCGCGCAAGATCCACCTGAGGTCCCTCCATTCTTTGCCCGATACGAGCAGCGAGAGCCGCCTTCTCTTTGTCGGGAATCTTCAACGCGCCCGCGGTCTCGAGCATGACGGCGGCGAACTGCTGCTCCTCGTAAGGAGTGCCTGGAGGCAAAGGTACGACATGCCAGTGAACGTGGGCGTTACCCTGGTTGGAGCCGAGCGAGAGAACGTACACCCGCTCGGCCCCTACCTCCGCTCGCACCGCCTCAGCCACGCGGTGGACGACTCGCTGCAATCCGAGGTACTCCTCGACCGTGAAATCGTCCGCCACCTGCTCTCTATGCTCTTTCGGCGCGACCAGCGTGTACCCGTACTGCGTCGGATTCATGGCCAGGAAGACGATGGCATCTTCGTCTTCGTAGATGATGTGATGCTCAGGGAAGGCAGGATCCCGCGCCACGATCTTGCAGACGAAGCAAGGTCCTGACCGTACCCGTCTCACGTAGGCGTCGAGGTCGGGCTTGTAGCGTTCGAACATTATCTACTCGGTGCCAATATTGTGCGGGTCGGCATGGACACCATGATCCACTGTAACGCCGGCCGCTTCAAGCTGTCAGGCCAGGCTCTCACGAGACGCTTGTGTAATGGAATCGCCAGGGGAGAGTTCGCCTTCCAGGTCTGAGATCTCCTTTCTGACCGCCGCGACCGCCTCTTCGATGGGAACTACGAAGCTTTCTGGGCTGCGGCGGGCTTTGATCTCGACTCCTCCCCTTTGCAGGGAACGGGGTGTCAGGGTAAGGCGTATGGGTGCCCCGATCAGGTCGGCGTCCTTGAACTTCGCCCCAAGGCTCTCGCGCCGGTCGTCGTAAAGCACCTCGACGCCAGCGGAGACCAACCTCTCGTAGAGCCCCTCGGCAATCTCCCCGGCTTCGGCCGCGACGATGTGAACGTGATAAGGTGCTACCGAGACGGGCCACATTAGCCCGTCCTCATCGTGGTGCTCCTCGGCGATGCAGGCCAGTAGCCGTCCGACGCCGATGCCGTAAGACCCCATCACCACGGGCTTTCGTTCCCCGTCGCTGTCCAGAAAACTCGCACCGAGGGCTTCGCTGTAGCGCGTGCCCAGCTTGAAGATATTCCCGACCTCGACGCCCCGCTCGGCGCGCATGGCGTTGCCGCACTCGGGGCAGCGTGAGCCGTCCCCCGCCGCGGCTATGTCGGCGACAGAGTCTGCCTCGAAGTCCCTCTCGTAGTTTACGTTCAGGAAGTGGAAACCCTCTTCGTTGGCGCCTGCGACGAGGTTGGGGGAGGCCGGGATCTCATCGTCAACGACCACGAACGCCCCCTCCACCCCGATTGGGGAGCCGTATCCCGGCTCGGCCCCGACGGCCCTGACCTCCTCAGGCAGCGCGGGACGCAGCCCGCTCGCCCCGACCGCGTTCGCCAGCTTGGTCTCATTGAGCTCCATGTCGCCGCGGACGACGGCGAAGACGAACCGCTCTGAGCCATCGACCATTGCGACTAGGAAGACCGCCTTGACCGTGCGGGACTCGGGTATCCGTAGAGCGTGGGCCAGCGACTCGATCGTACTTGCGCCTGGCGTGGCGACCTTCTCTATCGGTCTCTCCTCCTCGGCTTCGGCAATTGGTTTGCGGAACCTCGCAACCTGGCGGTTTGCGGTGTAACCGCAGTTCTCGCAGATGAGGATGGTGTCCTCCCCGACGGGCGCCAGGTACATGAACTCGTGGGCCATGCTCCCGCCCATGATGCCCACATCCGCGCCGACCGCTAGAGCCGGTAGTCCGCACCGGGCGAAGATCCTGAAGTATGCCTCGTAGAGCGTGCCGTACTGTTTGTCCAGGCCCGCCTCGTCCCTGTCGAGGCTATACGCGTCCTTCATGGTGAACTCACGAGCCCGGATCAAGCCTGCTCTGGGACGCTGGTCGTCCCTGAACTTGGTCTGGATCTGGTACACGAGCCCTGGCAACCTCTTGTAAGAGTCCACCTCGCTCGCTGCAAGGCCGGCGACGATCTCCTCGTGGGTCATGGCCAGGACCATCTCCCTGTTCCTGCGATCGCTAAGCCTTACCAGCTCCTGCCCCGTCGCAGTGTACCTGCCGGATCTCTCCCATACATCAGCGGGCTGTACTACGGGCATCGACACCTCCTGCCCGCCCGCAGCATCCATCTCCTCCCGCAAAATCTTCTCGATCTTGCCAATAGACCTCCTCGCCAGCGGCAGATACGAAAATATCCCCGCCGCAAGCTGCCTGATGAACCCGGCCCTGAGCAGCAGCCC
>JBPCIR010000121.1:0-14377 GCA_051006095.1 Rubrobacter sp.
CGGCTACCGCGTCGGGTTCGCCCCATCGTGGACGCCGGTGCCAGAAGGGGTAGTAGGCCTCGGAGTCCTCGGAGCCGAGCAGGAACTGCTCGACTTCTTGCTGGCCCATCCATCGTGGAGGGTGGCCTGAGAATCACCCGACGTTCGGCTGGACCGCTGGACCGATCCGGGGTACCCTTCGATAGCATGAGACGGCACCATTGGCACGGTATGTTCCCGACGAACCTTGCGCTCACTGGGGGCGGATGATGAGGATCGGGGTGCCAACAGAGAGGACCCAGGGGGAGAGCAGGGTCACGCTGGCCCCGCACGCCGTTTACGAGTTGACCCACGCGGGACACAGGGTATTCGTCGAGGCGGGGGCAGGGGAGGCCTCGAGCATCGCCGACGAGAAGTACGAAGAGGCCGGCGCGCGCCTAGTCGATGAGCCCGGACGGGTCTACAGTGACTCGGAGATCGTCGTCAAGGTCTACGGACCAGTAGAGGAAGAGTTCGGGTACCTGAGGGAAGGTCTTGTCCTTATCTCTTTCCTCTCACTGCCGGTAAACCTGGACTTGATGCGGGCCCTCCTCGACTCCCGGTGTGTCGCTTTCGCCATGGAGACGATCCGCGACGCGCGTGGCCGCCTGCCCGTGCTCACGCCGATGAGCGAGATCGCTGGCCGCCTCACCCCGCAGATAGGCGCTCACTACCTGCAACGCCCCTTTGGAGGACGCGGCATACTGCTCGGCGGTTCGACTGGCGTGAGACCAGGACGCGTGGTCGTACTCGGCGCGGGGATCGTCGGGACCGGCGCCGCGAGGGTGGCCAGCGGCCTCGGGGCCGAGGTGGTCATCATAGACAGGGACCTGGACCGCCTCAGGCTTATCGAGGATGCCTGCCTTCCCAACATCACGACGCTGGCGGCGAGCAGCCTCGGGATCAGGGACGCCGCGCTGCGCTCGGACCTCCTTATAGGGGCGGTACAGGTCGTAGGCGCCCGCACGCCGGCTCTCGTGGACCGCGAGACGGTCTCGCAAATGAAAGAAGGGAGCGTGATAGTCGACGTCGACGTTGACTACGGGGGCTGCGTTGCGACCTCCCGACCGACCACGCTCGCCGACCCTACCTTCGTCGAGTACGAGGTTACCCACTACTGCGTGAAGAACGTGCCGGCATCTGTTCCCGTCACGGCCACGAGGGCTCTCAGCAATGCTCTCCTCCCTTACATGCGCAGGCTGGCCGGTGTCGGCCTCTCCGACGCTCTAGGGGCCGACGAGGGGCTCGCAAGGGGCGTCGTCGTCGCCGAGGGAAGGGTCGTAGACCCCGTCCTCGCCCGCGACACGGGCATGGAGTACAACCAGCTCTCCTCCGTGTTGCCGCTCCACTCGGAGGCCAGATGACCTTCGAGCCCCTCGGACGCTCGCTCTCGGACTTTACCGTCGAGCTGGATGTGTACTCGGGGCCTTACGAGTGGCTGCTCGCTCTGATCCTCAAGGACGAACTGGAGATCTTCGAGGTCCCATTGCGCGAGCTGGTCGAGTCCTACCTGCTCGCGCGTCAGCCGGACGCTGCGAACGGCCTCGAGCGCGATACGGATTTCGCTGGCTCCGCCGCGGCCCTCATCCTCCTGAAGAGCCGCACGCTCTCACCAGCGATCGACGCAGATTCCGAAGGCATCGAGGACGAGCCCCTCTCGGCGGATGAGCTCGCCGAGAGGCTTACGCAATACCTGAAGGTCCGGCGCGCAGCCGAGCACCTCAAGGACCGCTTCACCTCGAACGCGGGCCATTACGTTTCGGCCCACACCATAGCTCCGAGACAGGGAAGCCTCAGTGTAAATCCTGACCGCGTTTCCCTGGCGGCGCGGCAGGCATTCTCTCGTCTCATCGAGCCGCCGGTGAGGCACCTCGGCCCGATCACGGTGACTCTACAGGAGCTCGCTGGGATCATCCGCACGGCCATCGCCGGCGGTCCGATCTCCTACGAGAGCCTCACGAGCGATATGGACCGCATGAACCGTGCAGTCGCGTTCGCTGCCGCGCTCTCGTTGGCCCAGGAGGGCAGCCTCACGCTCACCCAGGCCGAACCCCTGGGACCGCTCACCCTGGAGCCAGCAACTTGAGAGACCAGGAACAGAGGCCCTGGCCGGCGCACCTCGTGGAAGCGGTCCTCCTGGTGAGTGCCAGCCCTATCGGTTCCTCGGACCTCCGCTCGGCCACAGGGCTCTCTGATCAGGAGCTGGAGAGTGCCCTTGCCGGCCTGCGGGAGCGCTACGCCCCGGAGGCTTCGGGGATCGTGCTGCGGGAGGTCGCAGGCGGCTACCTGCTCTCGACGAATCCGGCATGCTCAGGGGCCGTAGAGACCTTCCGTCAAGAAGCCCGTCCCGCTCCGCTCTCTGGCGCTGCCCACGAGGTCCTGGCATGCGCGCTGTACCTAGGACCACTTACGCGCGGAGCCGTCTCCCGCGTGCGTGGCGTAAACTCGGACGCGGTCATACGGAGCCTGATCGAACGCAACCTCCTCGTCGAAGTCGGCGCTGACCACGATGCCCCAGGCTCACCCGCGCTCCTCGGGGTGACCGACGATTTTCTGGCGGCCACCGGCGCCACATCCAGAAGAGATTTCCCGCCGGTCGATTCGCTCGTGACCCAGGAAGAGCTCGACCGCGTTCGCGAACGTCTGGCGTCCTCGGGTACGGCTCCACACGACGCCGGCAGCGAGCCTGCGTAATGCGCCTTCAAGCGTTCCTCGCCAGGGCCGGCGCGGCCCCCTCGCGCCGCAAAGCCGAGGCTCCCATACTGGCAGGCCGCGTAACGGTCAACGGCGAGAGAGCGACCCTTGGCGCCACCGTAACGCCCGAGGATGAGGTCGAACTCGACGGACGCCCCGTCCGCCTCCCCGAGACCAGCGTCTACCTCGCCCTGCATAAGCCGGCAGGATACCTGACCACCATGAAAGACGAGCGTGGCCGCAGAACGGTAGCCCAACTGATGCCCGAAGTGCCTGGCCTGGTACCTGCCGGCCGCCTCGACGCGTCGACGACGGGCCTGCTCATCCTCACAAACGACGGCGGGCTCGCCCACCGCATCACCCACCCTTCTTCGGAGGTCGAGAAACAGTACAGCCTGACCCTCGAAAATCCCGTCCCCGAAGCCGCCCTCGCGGCGCTGGCAGCGGGCCCTACCCTCGAAGACGGCAGGATGCACACCCCCGAAGTGGCCAACCTGAGCCGCGCCAGGGACTCAACGACCCTGGACCTGACCGTCCACGAGGGCCGTAACCGCATAATACGTCGAGCCTGTCTGGCTGTTGGACTGCGTTTGATCTCCTTGCACAGGACGCGTGTCGGTCCCGTGAACCTGGGCGACCTCCCCGAGGGCGAGTACCGCGCCATCACGCCTTCTGAACTCGAGGCCCTGCACTGAACCAGATCGTAGGCGTGCCTGGTGTGGATTTCACCGTCGAAGACGTACGCCCGACGTTCCCGGAGGAGCTCGAAGTAACGCCCTTGGAAAGTCCGCCGGACGCGACGATCCGAGTCCCTGGCTCCAAGTCCGTCACCAACCGCGCGCTCATCGTCGCCGCCCTCGCGGACGGGCCCACAAGGATCACGAACCCCCTCTTCGCAGACGACTCATACTGGCTCATGGATGCCCTCGTCAGGCTCGGCATCGAGGTTAGAGCCGACAGTGGGCGGGCAGAGATCAACGTATTCGGGCAGAGCGGTGTGATCGACGCGTCGGATGTCGACCTCTTCGTCGGCAACGCTGGCACGGTTGCCCGGTTCCTGCCGCCAGCTCTCGCCCTCGGCAAGGGACCGTACACCGTGGACGGGGTTCCAAGGATGCGCGAGCGTCCGGTGGCAGACCTCGTAGATGCGATGGTGCAGCTCGGTGCCCCTGTCGAGTACGCGGGAGAACACGGAAAGTTCCCGCTGAGGGTAGTCGGCGGCGGCATCCAAGGGGGGGAGGCGCGCGTGTCGGGGAGCAAGAGCAGCCAGTTCATAAGCGGCCTGCTGATGGCCTCACCCTACGCTGCGCGTCACGTCACGCTGCTCGCCGAGGGCCGGAAAGTATGGCCCTACGTAGGTATCACAGTGGATGTAATGCGGGCCTTCGGCGTGGAGGTAGACGCATCAAACGGCCGCTTCTCTGTCGAACCAGCCCTCTACAAGGCACGCGATTACGAGGTCGAGCCTGACGCCTCGGGGGCTTCCTACTTTATGGCGGCCGCGGCCGTTACCGGAGGACGAGTAAGGATCGCTGGTCTCGGCTCGGCTTCGCCGCAGGGCGATCTGCGCTTCGCAGAGGTGCTGCGCGACATGGGCTGCAGGGTCGAGATATCCTCTGACTCTGTCGAGGTAGAAGGACCCGACCGGCTGCGGGGCGTCGAAGTCGACATGAACGCGTTCTCCGACACCATGATCACACTCTCAGCCATCGCACCCTTCGCCACTAGCCCAACCACCATCAAAAACATTGCCCATACCCGCCTGCAGGAGACAGACCGTCTCTCTGCCGTCGCTACCGAACTCGCCCGCCTCGGTATCGAAACACAATCCACCCCATCATCTATACGCATAATACCTGGAAGGATACGGCCAGGGGTTGTACGCACGTATGGCGACCACAGGATGGCGATGGCGTTTGCGATAACGGGGCTTGTTGCGCCTGGAGTTGGGATCAGGGACCCTGGGTGCGTGACCAAGACCTTTCCTGGCTACTTCGGGCTGTTGGAATCCTTGCGGTGAAGCGCGGGGGCTTTCGGCTATACTTCCGGGGTCCATGGGAGGCATTCTCGTAGCCATAGACGGACCCGCGGGGAGCGGGAAGAGCTCAGTCGCGCGGGCGGTTGCCGCGCGCCTCGGGGTCGTCAACCTCAATACCGGGGCCGCATACAGGGCCGCCGCGCTCCTGGCCCTGCGCGAGAACGTCGACCTCGCCGATGGGGATGGGCTTGCGGCCCTCGCGCGGCGGGTCGAGCTCGACCCTGAGGGTGCCAGCATCGACGGGGAGAGGGTGGGGGAGCCCGAACTTCGCTCCCCCGAGGCCTCTGCAGCGGCATCGAAGGTCTCGGCCCACGCGCCACTGAGGGAAGTTCTGCTCCCCGTTCAGCGGAGGGCGGCGGAGCAGGCGAGGGCCCAGGGTGGGGCCGTCGTCGAGGGAAGGGACATCGGTACCGTCGTCCTGCCTGACGCCGAGTTGAAGGTTTACCTATCCGCCGCCCCTGAGGAGCGGGCGCGCAGGCGGGCTTACCAGACGGGCAGGGAGGGGGAGTTGGATCGCATCAGGGCCGCTATAGCCAGGCGCGACCGCCAGGACTCCGAACGTGAGATCTCACCCCTCAAGCCCGCCGCGGACGCCCTCGTCCTCGATACGACGTCGCTGAGCCTCGAAGAAGTCATCTCCAGGGTCCTCGAACTCGCCAACGACCTGCGTGAGCAAACATGAGTGGGACCGTGCTCTTCGAGGGGAAAAGTACCCCGCGGGAGATGTCAACGAGGTACCGCCTGTTCCGGCGGGCGATGACCTTACTCTGCCGATTCCTGTTCGGATACGCTCTGCACGGCGGAGAAAAGGTCCCTTCGGAGGGCCCGATTATCGTAGCCTCCAACCACAGCCAGTATGCCGACCCTGTCTTGGTCTGTGTGGCCGTCCCCAGGCGCCTGCAATGGATGGCGAAAAAGCAGCTCTTCAGTTTCCCTTTCAGGAAGTTCTTCGAGTTTATCGGATCCTTCCCCGTCGACCGCGAGGGCGGGGGAAGGGGCGCTATCCGCGCTTCCCTGGCCTACCTGGCCGAAGGGTGGGCGTTGGGGATCTTCCCTGAAGGCACCCACAGGGGCGCGGGAGGCTCCAGGGAAGCGAAGAGCGGGGTCGTCGTACTCGCGGTCCGCAGTGGATCTCCGGTACTGCCGGTTCACGTGGGCAAACAACCAGGACCCCTCTCCCGCCTGCGCGGCCAAAGGCTCCGCATCTTCGTGGGCGAACCGATTCACATGGATCCCGCGCTTCGCGGTGGGGCGGCCTACCGAGAGGCGGCCGACGGGATCATGCGCACCATCTACGCCTTGCCAGAACAACACATGAAAGAGCAGGAGCCGGCTTGAAACGGCTACCCGTGGTAGCCGTAGTCGGGGCTCCCAACGTGGGGAAGAGCTCGCTGGTTAACAGGATCATGCGCCGCCGCGGCGCCGTGGTCTCGGAGAGACCGGGTACGACACGCGACAGGGGGTACAACCGGGCGGAGTGGGCTGGCAGGGAGTTCACGCTGGTGGATACCGGCGGGATGGAGCCGCGCGCGAAGGTCGGCATCGGGGCCCTCGTGACGCTGCAGGCGAGGGTGGCGGTCGAGGAGGCCGACGTTGTCGTGCACCTCACGGACGCCAGGCTCGGGCCGACCGAGGCCGACGCCGTTATCGCAGGAGAGCTCAGACGGGCGCGGGCCAGGGCCGTGCTCGCCGTCAACAAGCTGGATAACCCCGCCGACGATACAGAACGTCACAGCTTCTACTCCCTCGGCCAGGGCGAGCCGCATGCGATCTCGGCGTTGCACGGCCTCGGCATCGGCGACCTACTCGACGTCGTCGTCTCCCTGCTGCCCCACTCCGAGCCTGACACTGAAGAGGAGCCACCAAAGCTCGCCATCGTCGGCCGTCCGAACGTCGGCAAGAGTACGCTCCTCAATCGTCTGCTCGGCACGGACCGCGCCGTCGTCTCGGAGAGGGCGGGCACGACGACCGACGCCGTCGCGGCCGAAATTACACTTGAAGTCGAGGGAGAGACCGGACGCTACCTCCTGCTCGACACCGCGGGGGTAAGCAAGGGCGCCAGGCGGGCTAGCGGCGTGCCTTACTACTCATCCTTGCGGACCTCCGAGGCGATAAGGATCTCCGAGGTCTCGCTGCTGTTGGTCGACGCCACGGACGGCATCGTGGCTGGGGACCTCAGGATCGCCCGCGAGATAGAGGAGGCGGGCTCCTCGTGCGGGGTCGTGGTCAACAAGCGGGATCTCGTATCCCCAGAACGCTTGAGGGAGATAGAGGGACTCATCGCGGCCCGCCTCACCGACCTGAAGCCTCATGCCGTGCACGTCTCCGCGCTCACGGGCGCGGGGGTCGAGGAGGTCTTGCCTTTTGCGGCAGGAGTAGGGCGGGCATACAGGCTTCGCGTGCCCACGCACGAGGTAGCAGAGTTCGTCGGTGATGTAGCAGAACGCACCGCGCCGCCGAAGGGCGTCAAGATCCGCTACGCCACCCAGACGGGTACGGCACCACCGAGGTTCACGCTCTTCGCCAACAGGCCCAAGGATCTGCCCGAGAGCTACCTGCGCTATCTGGAGAACTCGCTGCGAAAAAGGTACGGTCTCTGGGGCGTGAGCGTCAGAATAAGGGTCAAGAGCAGCCGTTAGAGCAATTCAGCATTTCAGCGAGTCAGCACTTCAGCCTTCGCGGGCGCAAGATCTAGCTGACTTGCTGAAAGCCGCCCGCAGGGCGGCGTGCTGAAGTGCTGACAAGCGGAGGCCGAAGGGCGTAGCGTGCTGTTAGACTCTTATCGGGAAAGCAAGCCCGTCGGCAGGGCATCGGCCTCGCCGCAAGAGACGGGAAGGGTCATTAGAGAAAGAGGAGCGAACATGTTCGACGTGGCGGCGAGGTCAGGGCACCTGGTGTGGGGTGGAGCTCGATGAAGGCGATCATCATGGCCGGAGGGCAGGGCACGCGCCTGAGGCCGCTTACAAGCGATCAGCCCAAGCCGATGATCCCCATAGTCAACGCGCCTTGCATGGAGCACATCGTGAGGCTACTGGAGCGCCACGGCTTCACCGACATCGCCGTGACCCTGCAGTTCATGCCCGATGAGATAAGGGACTACTTCGGCGACGGTTCGGAGTGGGGCGTGAACATGCGCTATTCCGTCGAGGACGCGCCGGCGGGGACCGCCGGGTCCGTGAAGATGGCCGAGCAGCAACTCGGCCTCGAGGGCGAGCGCCTGCTCATCATAAGCGGCGACGCCCTGACCGACGCCGATCTGAGCCTGCTGGTCGAGTTCCACGAGGAGAAGGGCTCAGAGGCCACCATGGTCCTGAAAAGCGTCGAGAACCCTCTGGATTTCGGCATCGTCATAACCGAGGAGGATGGGCGCATCTCGCGCTTTCTGGAGAAGCCGGCCTGGGGGCAGGTCTTCTCCGATACGGTAAACACCGGCATCTATTTGCTCGAACCCTCGGCGATAGCCGAGATCCCCGACCCCGAGGAGGGAGAGTATGACTTCTCCAAAGACCTCTTCCCAAGGCTCCTCGACGCCGGGCGGCCGCTCTACGGCTACATTACCGAGGATTACTGGGAGGACATTGGGACGCTCGAGCAGTTCGCCGGTGCACAGCGCGACGTTCTCGACGGCCGCGTAGAGGGCATCAGGCCCCCAGGCACGCGCCTGAGGGAGAACATCTACGTCGGGCGCAGGGCGCTGGTCGACGACGACGAGCTCGAGGGGCCAGTCGTGATCGGGGAGAACGTCCGCGTCGATGAGGGCGCAAGAATAGGCGCCTACTCGGTCATCGCCGACAACGTCGTCGTCTCGGCCGGTGCGACGGTGGAGCGAACCGTGATCGCTGAGGGGACCTACATAGGCGAGGGTGCTGAGCTGGTAGACACCCTCGTAGGCCGCAACTCCTACGTGCAGGCGCGGGCCCGCATCCTGGAGCGCAGCGCCCTCGGTGACGACGTAATCGTCGGCGAAGGTGCGACCATTGCCCCAGAGGTGAAGGTCTACCCTCACAAGACCATAGAGACGGGCGCCAACGTAACGCAGTCTTTGATCTACGAGACCATGGGCCTGCGTACGGTCTTCAAACGCGGCATCGTAAGCGGCAAGTTCAACGTGGACGTTACTCCAGAGTTCGTAACCCGCCTGGCCTCATCCTTCGGCACCACGCTCGATCCTGGGGCCGTCGTAACCCTAGGACGCGACTCCTCGCTCTCGGCCCAGGTCGCAAAACGCGCGATGACAGCGGCGCTGCTAGGAACCGGGATCAACATCAGGGACCTGAGAGCCGCCCACGCCGGGGTCGTCCGCCACGACGTGCTCGCCGGCAAGTCTTCTGCAGGGGCCCACGTCCGCGCCGGCAGCGACCCAGACGACGTCGAGATCCTCTTTTTCTCCGCCGACGCTACCCCTATAACGGAGGGGGATGTGAGATCTGTCGAGAAGGCCTTCGTGCGCGAGGAGTACCGTAGGGCCTACGGCGCGAACATAGGGGAGCTGATCTACCCAGGCCGCGTCGTGGAGCAGTTCGTGGAGCGCCTCGAACGCGCCGTGGATAGGACGAAGACTGCGGGAGCCACCATCGTCGTAGATTTCTGCGGGGGCGTTGCTGGCCTCGTGGCGAGCCGTGTTTTCTCCCGCCTCGGCGTAAGCGCCGTCGTCATGGAGGGCTTCGCGAATGCTAACGCGGTCGGTAAGGCGGGGAGGATGAACCTGGAGGAGAGTATCGAGCGCATCGCACGCATCGTACCGACGGTGGACGCCGCCTTCGGCGCCGTGGTCGGCCCCGAAGCCGAATACGTGCAGTTCGTCGACGATACCGGCGAGTGGGTCCCCCCCGACGTCATGCTAGCCTGCCTCGTAGACCAGATGCATCCGCAAAGCGCCGTGCTCCCCATGAACCTCAGCCGCAGATACGAGAAGCTCGTCGAGGAAGGCGATGGTACGGTCGAGATGAGCCGCACAGGCCTCTCCAACGTCGCCATAAAGGCGGCAGGTATCAGGGCTGACCTCGCTTCCCTCGCCGACGGCCGCTACATCTTCCCTGCGTTCCTGCCTGCTCCAGACTGCTTTATGACGCTCGCCCGCGCCCTGGAAGTGTTCCGCGAGACGCCCCTCTCCAGCGTGCGCCAGAAGTTCGGAGAGTCCTTCGACCACGTTCAGAGAGAACGCATCGAGTGCCCGTGGTCGGCCAAAGGACGCGTCATGCGCGGCCTCGCCGAGAAGTTCGGCGCAGACCCCGATGCCATCCTCGCCGAGGGCGTGCTGCTTGGCGTCGATGACGGCTGGGTCTTGATGCTGCCTGATCCAGACAGCCCCGTGTTCTACGTCTACGCCGAGTCCGGGGATGGCTACGGGAGTCCAGCGGAGATAATGGCAGAGTACGTTGACCTGGTGAAATCCCTGATCGACGACCAGGCTCTGCTCTCAAGCTGAGATTGCACTTCAGGTTCAGGGTAGGTTATACTCAAGCCATGGACGATACGGGGGTGCACGGGGGATTCGACTGGGAAGATGCCGAGGACATCACGGCTCTCTCTGAGGAGGATCTGAGAGAGACTCTGGAGGATCTCGCTGAGGAGGAGCGGGCGGTCAGCTACAGGCGCCGGATCCTGCAGGGGAGGATAGATTTGGTCCGTGCCGAGCTCGTAGAACGGGGCGCACTCGCGCTCGGGCCCGAGGAGTTGGCACGGGTGTTGCTCGAAGATCTCCCAGGTGAGGAGATAAGGTGAGAGAGTGTCCTGAGTGCGGAGCCGATGTCTCGGCGGGGATGAAGTTCTGCGCCGAGTGCGGCGCGAAGGTCGACTACGGACAGAGCACCGTCTCATACGCTCCGAGTTTCGGCGAGGACGTCGAGCCAGGCACCTCAGGCGGCGCCGAGGGGGCCGCCTTGATCGAGATGGACCAGGTAGAGGGCACGGCCGGGCGCAGGATGCACGACCTTGGCGATGATGTCGTCACGGTCGGACGTGGGCAGGAGAGCAGCATCTTCCTCGACGACGTCACCGTCTCGCGCAAACACGCGGAGATCGCGCACGGAGAGAGCGGGTACAGGATCCGCGACATTGGAAGCCTGAACGGGACTTACGTCAACCGCGTCAGGGTAGATGCGGTCGACCTGCGCAACGGAGACGAGATACAGGTCGGCAAATACCGCTTCAGGTTCGTGTTCTCCTAGCACAGCAGCCGTTGTAAACGCGAGGATGGGAGTGAACGGGGTGGAGAACGACGGTATCGACACAGAGACCAACGAAGGCTACGCACCAGCGTCGGAGAGGTACAGCGCGACCAAGGACAGTTTCACCATCGGTGAGGTCGTCGAGCGTCTGAGACCCGAGTTCCCGACCCTCTCGGTCAGCAAGATCCGCTACCTCGAGCGCAGGCGTCTGATCAACCTCAGCCGCACGCGCGGCGGATACAGGCTCTTCTCCTCCCAGGACATCGAGCTCCTGCGCTACATCCTGACGCTGCAGGATAAGGAGTATCTCCCGCTCAAGGTCATAAAGAAGCGTATAGAAGGCGGGGGCGCGTTCACCGCTGGCGACGCGGCGGGGGACCTCTCCAGGGTCCTCGAAGAGAGGACCTACACGCGCGAGGAGCTGGCCGATACGCTCGAAACAGAGATACGCTTCGTCGAAGAGCTGATCAGCGTGGGCGTGATCGGACGCAGCGGCGAGCTCACGCAGCGCGACGCTGAGATAGCGCGCATGGCCCTGGAGATGGCGAAGTACTCGATACAACCGCGCCACCTCCGCGGTATCATGGCCGCCGTAGATCGGGAGGCCGCCCTGTTCAAGCAGGTCCTCAACCCCGAACTGCGCAGCGGCGACGACGGCCGCGTGGGCGAAGCCATGAACAAGGCCCGCCACCTAGCCGCTGTAGACTCGCGTATCAAGGAGCTTATGATGGCGAACGTGATAGACACCTTCGCCCCGTGACAGGCCCCGCGCACGGGACCCAAGACGCCGCAAGAGTTCTGCTGAAGCACATCCGCACCGTCCCCGACTTCCCGCGGCCAGGCATCTCCTTCAAGGACATAACCCCCCTGATCGAAGACGGCCGCGCCCTGCATACGGCCGTCGACGCCCTGGCGGAGGCTACCGATGGTATCTCCTACGACCGCATACTCTCGGCCGAAGCCCGCGGCTTCGTCTTCGGTACGGCCCTGGCCTACCGCGCCAAGAAGGGTCTCATCCTCGCCCGCAAGCCGAAAAAGCTCCCGAGAGAGATCATCTCCGCCACCTACGAACTCGAGTACGGTAGCGATGCCCTAGAAGCCCACGCCGACGCGATCCCCGAAGGAACCCGCATCCTCCTAGCTGACGACCTCCTCGCAACAGGAGGCACGGCCCGCGCCATGTGCCAGCTCGTCGAGAACGCCGGAGGCACGGTCGCCGGAGTAGCCTTCCTGATAGAACTCGGGTACCTCTGCGGCCGCGACAAACTCAAACCCTACGACGTTATCTCCCTCATAACCTACCATGACCCAGAAGACTAACCTCCCAACACCACGCGACGACACAACCCCCCAGGCCATCCTCCCAGAACCCGAACGCCTCATCGCACTCTACCTCCGTACCCTCACAAGCCCTCAGACCATAAAAACCTATAATACAGAACTCTCTCTATTCATCTCCTTTCTGGAGGGTGAGATGGGGAAGAGGCTTGGGGAGTTGACTGCCGAGGACATTTCGCTTTACAGGGAGCATTTGATCGGGACGTATGCAGCTGCTACGGCGGCGAAGAAGCTTGCTGTGCTGAGGCGGTTTTTGATCTTCACGTACATGGCGGGCGCTACGACGGTCAACCCCGAGTCGTTACGCTTTTTCGCCAAGAGCCCGCGCGTGGGCACAGACCCGGCCTACAACGTGCTTACCGAGGATGAGCTCTCGCGCATGTTGAGCGCCGCAAGGGCCTCCAACTACCGCGACTACGTCATGCTCGCCGTGATGGCCGGCTGCGGACTCAGGGAGGCCGAGGTCGTCGGCTTGAGGATCGGAGACTTCCGCGAAGCAGCGGAAGACCAGGTCCTTCTGCGCGTTCTGGGCAAGGGCGATAAGGTCCGCAACGTGCCTATCTCACCGGAGCTGTGGCGCCTGATCCAACGCTTCGTCCTGCTCACGCAGCGGAGCTTCACTTCTCACCCCGATTCGCGTAAACCTCTCTTCACCTCCAGGGTCGGCAAGGACAAGGCCCTTACCACCCGCTCGGTCCAGAACATAGTCAAGAAGTACGTGCTGGCAGCAGGCATAACAAAGGCCATCTCACCCCACTCCATCCGCCATACCGTAGGTACCAATATGGCCATAAACGAAGCGCCCCTCCTCGTCATCCAACAATTCCTCGGCCACTCAGACCCGAAGACGACCCTGCGCTACATCCGCCGCGCAGATGAGCTCGCCACACGTGCGTATCAATATAATACCTTGCCTCTGTAGCCTGATGGCTCAGCGTCTAAAAGGATCGTGGGAGGCGTATTCTTTCATGGAGTAAGCGAGCATCTCCTTCTCCGACTCTATGTACTCCCCGATAGCACGACCGAAGGCAGGGTCTCGTATCTTATGAGCGCTATAGGTAAGAGAAGGTAGGAAGCCGCGTGCCAGCTTGTGCTCACCCTGGGCGCCGGCCTCGAACAGGTTGAAGCCCCTTTCGATAGCGAAGTCGATGCCCTGGTAGTAGCACAGTTCGAAGTGCAGGTTGCGCCTTTGTTGTACGGTCCCCCAGTAGCGTCCGAATAGCGAGCGGTCCTTGAGAAAGAAGAGCGCGCCGGCCACGGAGAGACCGGCTCCATCGCGCGCGAGGACGAGGAGTGTCCGGTCTTTCATGGTCTCGAAGATTTCGTCGAAGAACGCCCTGTTGAGGTAAGGCACACCCCACTTACCGTCCAGCGTGGAGAGATAGAACCTGTGCATCAATGCGGCATGGTGGGGGAGGAGATCGTCACCTGTGAGGTGTAGGATCTCGAGCCCTTCATCCTCGAGTTGGCGTCGCTCGCGCGAGATCTGACGCCGCCGCTTCCCCGAGAGCGCCCCGAGGTAGTCCGAGAAGGTCTCGTAGCCGCGGTTGTGCCAGTGAAACTGGAGTGAGTGTCTAACCGTGAAACCTAGCCTCGAAAACTCGCCGAGCTCCTCCTCTGGCACGAAGAGCGCGTGCGAGGAGCTGACCCCGTACTCGGTCCCGACGTCCTCAGCAGCCTCGAGCAGAGCTCTCTTCACCCTCGTGCGGGTTGGGTCATCTACATCGAAACGTACGAGGAGCTTGGGCCCTGTAGCCGGCGTGAAGGGCACGGCGACTACCAGCTTCGGGTAGTATGGGAGCCCGTACTGCTGGTACGCCCGCGCCCATTCCCAGTCGAAGATGTACTCCCCGTACGAGTCCGTCTTCGAGTACAGACACAGCGCCCCGAGGATGCGCCCCCCTTCCTTACAGACGAGATAGGCCGGCGACCATCCGCTGCGGCGGCCTATGCTGCCCGACCGCTCGAGCGCCCGCAAGAACTCGAAGTCGAAGAAAGGAAACTCAGGCGGCTCCAGCGCCCGCCACTCCTCCCTGTTCACACCCTCGATGCCACCAAGCCGCTCGACCCGCATCATGCCTGGTCCAACCTCAACGCCCCGACACCAATAGAGCACCTT
>JBPCIR010000122.1:0-2661 GCA_051006095.1 Rubrobacter sp.
ACGTGCATCTTTCCCGACCACTCGCATTGTCTGATCGCCCAGGCCGAGTTCACAAACGGGCGTTAGCGCTTTTGCGGAACGAGTCCCGCAACAGCGCTAATCAGCTTTCAGCCTTCTACGGGGTCTCAGTTCGGCGGCGAGGTGTTCGACTGGTTCGCCGTTCTTGAGGTGCTCCTGTACTACGTCGGGCATGTCTTGCTCTACGACGCCTAGGTACCAGGTGCCCTCGGGGTAGACGACGAGGTTCGGACCGTGCTTACAGAGGCCGAGGCAATCTACGGAGTCGATGCGTACGTCCCTGTTCATGCCCTCCGCGCGCAACTCATCCTTGAGTGCTTTGCGGACGGCTTTGGATCCGCGCTTCTTGCAGTCGCCACCCTTGCAGACGAGCACGTGGGCGTCGTAGTCGCGGACCTTCGCGGCCGGCTTTGCGAGCGTCGCCAGCGCGGCGCCTTTCTCCGCCCGCTTCTTCGCCTTCTTGCCTCTCTTCGAGATAACTTCCTCCGGTTCTGAGGCCGGGTCGTGCCGTACGGGTGCGATCGATGACCCTTTCGGGAGGTAAGAATATATCACCCTGGGCGGCGGGACGGTATCATGGGCAGTATGAGATTTCACTACGTATTACGGACGCTGACGGTCTGATCGTGGCGCGGGCAGGAATCATGGAGGGGACGCCGCTCGCGGAGGGAGAAGAGATATGACGGACGTAGCACGCAAGCCGAGCCTTTCCGATCCATCGCTGTACATAAACAGGGAGCTTTCGTACCTCGGCTTTATCGAGCGGGTGCTTACGCAAGCCCGAGACGAGCGGCACCCGCTGCTGGAGAGGGTGCGCTTTGTCGCAATTTGCGAGACTATCCTGGACGAGTTCTTCATGATCCGGGTCGCGGGGTTGCAGCAGCAGGTAGCCTCGGACCTCCCTAACCCTGTTCCGGACGGGATGACCCCCGAGGAGCAGCTCTCCCGGATACACGACCACACTGAGGAGTTCTTCGAGGGACGGCGCAGGATACTGAACAAGGAGCTCATACCCGCCCTGGAAGAAGAGGGCATACGCGTGGTGCCCCACGATGAGGTCCGCCCCGCCGAGCGGCGGGTGCTCAGGGAGGGGTTCGTAAGAGACATACTGCCCATACTCACGCCCCTCGCCATAGACCCGGCCCACCCTTTCCCGCACATATCCAACCTCTCGCTGAATTTGCTCGTTGTGATCGAGGATTCGGGAAGACGGGTGATGGCCCGCATAAAGGTGCCGACCACCATAGACCGCTTTATGCGGCTCCCTGACGAGGACCGCGGTCCTGGTGAAAGGCCCGAGATGCGCTTCGTGAGGGTTGAGGAGGTCATCTCGGCGAACCTGGACGAACTCTTCCCCGGCAAGACGGTCGTCGCGAGCTACGTCTTCCAGGTCACCCGTAACGCGGACTTCGTAATCGAGGAGGACGAGGCGGCCGACCTTCTGCAGGCGATAGAGGACGAGCTGGAGAGCCGCTGGTTCGGCCAGAGCGTAAGGCTCGTGGTCTCAGACGAGATGCCCGACGACCTGAGGGACTGGCTCGCCGGTAACCTCAAGCTCGACGAGAACTCGGTCTTCGCAGCGCCCCATCCATTAGGGCTCGCGGACCTGGAGGAACTCACGCACATCGATCGCTCCGATCTACTCTACCCTCCGATCACGCCCAGGGTGCCTTCGGAGATCCGGAGCGCCCGGTCTATCACCCAGGCCATCCGCAACGGCGACATCCTGCTCTACCATCCCTACGACTCTTTCGCACCCGTAGTGGACTTCGTCAGGGCGGCGGCCAACGACCCGGAGGTGCTCGCCATAAAACAGACCCTCTACCGCGTCGGCTCGAACTCCCCGATAGTCGAGACGCTCTCTGAGGCGCGCGACGAGCAGACGCAGGTCGCCGTTCTGGTCGAGCTGAAAGCGCGCTTCGACGAGGAGCCGAACATCACCTGGGCGCGCCAGCTCGAGGCGAGGGGCGTCCACGTCGCATACGGCATCGTCGGCCTCAAGACGCACGCCAAGATCAGCCTCGTCGTCAGGCGCGAGGGTTCGGGACTAAGGCGCTACGTCCACCTCGGCACAGGTAACTACAATCCGGGGACGGCCCGTGTCTACACGGACTTCTCGTACTTCACCGACGACCTGAAGCTCGCCGAGGACGGCTCGGACCTCTTCAACTACCTGACCGGCTACTCCGAGCAGGAGGAGTACCAGGAGCTACTCGTCGCACCTCTTACCATGCGCGAGGGCATAGTTGGCCTGATCGAGGACCAGATCGAGAAGGCCAAGGGCGGCGAGCCCGCCAGCATCACGTGCAAGACCAATTCGCTCACGGACCCGCAGATCATCGAGCTCCTCTATGAAGCCTCCCAGACCGGGGTGAAGATAGACCTGATCGTACGCAGCATCTGCTGCCTGCGCCCCGGCGTAGAAGCCGTGAGCGAGAACATCCGCGTGGTCTCGCTGGTAGGACGCTTCCTCGAGCACGCCCGTATCTTCGCCTTTTCCGACGGGGACGACGAGAAGATGTACCTCGGAAGCGCCGACCTGATGCAGCGCAACCTCGACCGGCGCGTCGAGACGGCCTTCCCGCTGCGCGAGAAGCGCCACCGCGAGAAGGTCCGCCGCCTGCTCGACCTCCAGCTCGCCGA
>JBPCIR010000123.1:0-4093 GCA_051006095.1 Rubrobacter sp.
TCCGCGGGGTCGTCGACAAACTCATCAACACGGCCAAAAAAGACGACCTCGCTTCCAGGCGACAGGCTGTCAAAGTCCTCAAGGACAAGACGGTCGTCCGCCGCCTCTTCGAGGATGTGGCACCCGATCTCGACGACCGTAACTCGGGATACACCCGCATCCTGAAGCTCGGTCCCAGGCTCGGCGACGGCGCCGAGACCGTCTACCTGGAGCTGGTCAACCACACGACGGAGTAGCACCATACATGAAGCACCCAGGCGAAGGGACCCGCGATAGTGGGTCCTTCGCCGTCTCTTGCGAGAGCGTGAGCTTCTCCTATCCAGGCTCGGAACGCCCAGCGCTCTCAGGCGTCAGCTTCGAGCTTCGCCCAGGCGAGTACGTCGGCGTGGTCGGCCCGAACGGCGGAGGCAAGTCCACCCTCGTCCGCCTCTTGAACGGCCTCTTGAAACCCGACTCGGGCCGCGTGCTCGTGTCTGGCCTCGACCCGGCCACTGAACCCTTCGAGGTCCGCAAGCACCTCGGCGTCCTTTTCCAGGACCCCGAGAACGGCCTCGTCGCCCCCTTCGTCGAGGACGACGTCGCCTTCGGCCTAGAGAACCTGGGCGTCCCCCGCCAAAAGATGCGCGATAGGGTCGCGGGGGCTATACGGGCCGTCGGCCTGGAGGGCTACGAGCGCCGCGAGCCAGACACCCTCTCCGGCGGCGAGAAACAGCGCGTCGCCCTGGCTGGACTCCTGGCCGTCGAAACAGAGATACTCGTCCTCGACGAACCCACCTCGATGCTCGACGCCGCTGGACGCAGGGAGGTCCTCGAGTACCTCGAAGCCCTGCGGGCCGAAAGGACCATCTTGCACGTAACCCACCACCTCGAAGAACTCGCTGGCGCCGACCGCATCCTGGTCCTCAACGGCGGGGATCTCATCGCTGACGATCCGCCCGAACGATTCTTCTCCGACGCCGACCTCCTGCGGGAGAACCGTCTCGTCTTGCCCGTCGTGCCGAGGCTCGCGCTGGAGCTCGGCTTCCCCCCAGCCAGGCTACGAACGCCCGATGCGCTGGCCGAGGCCATACTCGCCAGGACAGAGAGCGGGACGAGGACGGGATGAGGCTGGAGCTCAGGGACGTCAGGTATGTCTACGCGCCAGGCACCCCCTTCGAGGTCGAGGCGCTGCGAGGCGTCTCGCTCGTCGTTGAGCCGGGAGAGGTACTCGGGATCGTCGGCGGCACGGGCTCGGGCAAGAGCACGCTCGTGCAGCACATGAATCTGCTGCTCACGCCGGCGGGCGGCGAAGTGCTCGTCGACGGCGTTGACGCGACGACGCTCAAGAAGAGCGAGCTCAGGCGCAAGGTCGGGCTCGTCTTCCAGTTCCCGGAATCGGCGCTCTTCGCCCCTACCGTCGAGGAGGACGTGGCCTTCGCCCCGCGACAGCTCGGGTTGGACGAAGGGGAGGTCCGGGAGCGGGTGCTTGAGACGCTGCGGGCGCTGGGGGCTGGGGAACTCGCGGCGCGTTCACCGTTCGCGCTCTCGGGCGGCGAGAAGCGGCGGGTCGCAATCGCAGGGGTGCTCGCGATGAAACCCGAGATCCTCGTCCTCGACGAGCCGACCGCCGGCCTCGACCCTGCCACCAGGGAGGACCTGCTCGCCCTGATCCTCGGCCTGCGCAATGCTGGCATCTCCGTCGTGCTCGTCTCCCACGACCTGGACGAGGTCGCCGAAGTCGCAGACCGCGTGTGCGCGTTACAAGAAGGCAGGGTACTCGCCGTCGGGAACCCGGCCGAAGTGTTCTACAGAGACCCCTCACAGGCCCCGGCGACGGTAAAGGTGGCATCCTTGCTAAGAGAGTCGAAACCGGAGATCGGGGCCCCCGTGCGCTTCGCTGAGACGCTCGACGCTTTGAGGGCTCTGCAAGGAGCTTGAGGTGACGAGCCGGAGCCTCGGCCAGTTCTATCCCGTGGCCTCGCCCGTGCACGATCTCGACCCGAGGGCCAAGATTCTGGCCACCGCCGTGTTCGTCGTCGGTCTGTTCCTCATCGACTCGACCGTGGGGCTCCTCTTCGTCTCCGCGGCGCTCTTGGCGCTCGTGGCCGTGAGCCGCATTCCGGCCGGGATGTTCTTGCTGCTCCTGCGGCCCGTGTTGCTTATCGTCGCACTGACGGTTCTGTTCCAGGTCCTGTTCTCGCGGGAGGGCGCCACCCTCGTCGAGTGGGGTTTCTTCGAGGTCCACTCCGGTGGGTTGAGCCAGGGGTTTTTCCTCGCTTTGCGGATACTCTTGCTCGTCTCCTCTGCCGGATTGCTCACGGCGACGACCGCCCCGGTGGCGCTCGCTGATGGGATCGAAGACCTCCTCTCTCCCCTGAAGAGGGTGCGGTTCCCGGCGCACGAGGTCGCGATGATGATGACCATAGCGCTCCGTTTTATTCCGACGCTCGGCGATGAGGCCGAGAAAATCAAAGGCGCCCAGGCAGCCCGCGGCGCGGACTTCTCCGAGGGAGGGCCGCTTCGCAGGGCGCGCTCCCTAGTCCCCGTGCTCGTGCCCCTGACCGTCGGCGCTTTCCGCCGCGCCGACGATCTCGCCGAGGCGATGGAGAGCAGGGGCTACAGGGGCGGCGAAGGCCGCACCCGCTACCGCGAGCTGCGCTTCCGCAAGCGAGACGCGCTCGCACTGGCCGTCACCGCGCTCATCCTGCTCATCGGGGTCCTGCTTTGAGACTCGCTGGGCTCGTCGAGTACGAAGGCACCGGCTTCGCAGGATGGGCCGCCCAACCAGGACGCCGGACGGTCGAGGGCGTGCTCTCCGAGGCGATCTCTACCATTCTGCGCCAGCAGGTCAAGATGAGCGTAGCAGGCCGCACCGACGCAGGTGTTCACGCGAGCGGGCAGGTCGTCTCCTTCCGCGCCGATACAGACCTCAGGCCGGCCCTCATCTCCTACAAGACCACGGCGCTCCTGCCCAGGGACGTGGCGCTCCGTCGCTGCGTCGCCGTACCCGAGGATTTCGACGCCCGCAGGGACGCAATGAGCCGGACGTACGAGTACAGGTTGGTCAACCACGAGATCAGGTCCCCCCTGGAGCGCCACTATGCTGGCTTCGCGCCGCAGAACCTTGACCTGGATCTCCTCTCTGCAGCAGGGGAGCTGGTGGAAGGGACCCACGACTTCAGGGCCTTCACCCCCCAGAAGAGCTACCACATCCGCTTCCAACGAATCGTTACCCGCTCGCGCTGGATCAGGCAAGACGACCTGCTAACGTACCGCATAAGCGCCGACTCGTTCCTGTACGGTATGGTCCGCGCCCTGGTCGGCACCATGCTGGAGGTCGCGGGCGGAAAGAGAGACCTCACGGAATTCGACCGGCTACTCTCGGGAGGAAAACGCAGCGAGGCAGGACCCGCCGTAACCAGCCGCGGGCTCACGCTGGTCGGCGTGGGCTACGACTATCCGAACCCATGGAGGAGTGAACGATGAACACAGACGATATGAGTGGGCTTCTGCGAGAGATCGACGCATACGTCGAGGACCTGTTCGAACCGTCCGACGAGATTCTCGAAGCCGCCCTCAGGGACTCGCGGCGGGCCGGGCTACCTGAGATAAACGTCTCGCCCAACCAAGGAAGGCTGCTGCAACTGCTCACCGAGATATCCGGGGCGCGGCGCATACTCGAGATCGGCACCCTGGGCGGCTACAGCGCCATCCACTTCGCGCGCGCCTTGCCCGACGACGGCACCATGATCTCCCTCGAGATAGACGATCATCACGCCGGGGTCGCCTGCGACAACCTCGAGCGGGCAGGACTCTCCGAAAAGGTCGAGATCCGGGTCGGCGACGCCCACGATCTCCTCTCCGCTCTCATCGAAGGCGACGAAGGCCCCTTCGACGTAATCTTCATAGACGCCGACAAAGAGAGCTACCCCGAGTACCTGGACGCGTCCCTGCGCCTCGCGAGATCAGGCACCCTCATCCTCGGCGACAACACCATAAGGGGCGGCACCGTACTCGACCCCAGGGACGCAACGGCGCGGGCGACGCGCGAGTTCAACGAGCGGATAGCCAGAGACCCCAGGCTATCAGGCATCGTGCTGCCCCTGATCCGTGA
>JBPCIR010000124.1:0-4819 GCA_051006095.1 Rubrobacter sp.
GCAGCGTCCTGCCGTCGGGGGAGAATATCTGGATGCTCAAGGGGGATTGCTCGACCATCAGCCTGAAACGCGTCTCCGAGGCCCGCAGCGCCACCTCGGCCCGCCGGCGCTCGCGGCGCACGTCAGCCTCCCTCAGCTCCCGCTCGATGGCGCTGTTGAGCCTGGCGAGGTTGTCCTTCATGAGGTAGTCGTGGGCTCCTGCTTTCATGGCCGCTACGGCTGCGTCCTCACCGATCTGGCCGCTCACGATGATGAAAGGCAGGTCCACAAAGCCATTGCGCCTGAGCAACTCCAAAGCCGCCGACGAGTTGAAGGCCGGCATGCCATGGTCGGAGATGACGAGGTCCCAGCCGCGCCCGTCGAGCGCGGCCTCCATGGCCGCCGCGGTGTCGACCCGCTCCCAGGTGGGGTCGAATCCACCCCTACGTAACATCCTCACCAGGAGCAGGGCGTCGTCCTCGGAGTCCTCGACGAGCAAGACTTTGAGCGGCACGCCCATTCAGGTACCAGCCTCGCCGCGTCCGTGCAGGCCACAGCCCGTGCTACCACGCGCGTATTTCAGGCCGAGATCCGACCGTCCATCCGCCAATATGATAATTTGTGTAATTCCCATCACATCAAGCCACTATTCTATTGTCATCCGGGCGTCGTGGCAAATCGTCGCCGGAGAACAAAATATCCGAAAATCATCCATTTGGGGGATACGTCGGTGTCCCTTGCAGGGTTATCATGATGGTGTCTGTACGCCTGTACTCACAAGCAAACGCGAAGACCAGGACGGAAGGAGAGAAGATGCAACAAGATCCCAACCTCGGCGGTGAGCGGGAACCAGTCTCGGAAGGCCAGTCCGGAGCCTCGGCGGGGACGATGAGCGCACAGGACGAGCGAACGTGGTCCATAATCGCCCACCTGAGCGTGCTGGTGGCGCTCGTCGGCCTTATGCCTTTTGGAGCCCTGCTCGTCTGGCTGCTGTACAAGGACCGTTCCCAGAACGTGCGCTTCCACGCCCTGCAGGCGCTCTGGTACCAGATAGCCTGGATCGGCATCTTCATCGTTTACGCCCTCGTCACGGTAGTCCTCTCGATAGTGACGCTTGGCATAGCTGCCTTCGTGCTTGTCCCGCTCGCGTTCGTGCTCGGCATCGTGCCTCTGGCCCACGGTTGCTACGCGGCCTACCAGGTGAGCCAGGGCGTAGAGTACCGCTACCCTTACATCGCGGACAGGATAGAAGGCCCACGACGCGTAGTCTGAGGCGCTCACCGCCGAGTAAGCAAAGCGACGTGCCGTGCCGATACACTAGAGTGACCGAGAGAACCCTGGCGCGCAGGTACTCTAGCGAAGAACTCGTGGCGAGATGAGTAACAAGGTCATCCTCCTCGTCGAGGACAACCCCGACGACGAGCTGCTCACCCTGCGGGCGCTAAAGAAGACCGGCGTCAAGAACGAGGTCGTGGTCGCCCACGATGGGGTCGAGGCCCTGGATTATCTGTTCGCAAGCGGCCCCCATTCTGGGAGGGACCCCGCCGTCATGCCGCAGTTGATACTGCTGGATCTCAAGCTGCCCAAAGTGGACGGGCTGGAGGTACTCAGGCGCCTGCGGTCCCACGAGCGTACTCGGCTGTTACCCGTGGTCATACTGTCATCCTCCAGAGAACACAGGGACATGCTCGACGGCTACAGCCTCGGCGCCAACAGCTACGTCCGGAAGCCCGTCAGTTTCGAGCAGTTCGTCAGGACCGTCGAGCTACTCAGGAGTTACTGGCTGGTACTGAACGAGGACCCGCCAGGGGTCGTGTAGGCCAGCTCGGCTTCGAGCTCGTCGACGAACTGACGGGCGGTGCGTCCCGAGCGTCCTGCGTGCCAGCGATCCCACAGGAGGGCGCGCTCCCGCAAGTCTTGCGCGGGTATGGTCAGGCCGCGCCCGCTGGCGAGTCCGGCTACGATCTCCAGGTAGCGTGCCTGGTCGGGGGAGGGGAAGGTCAGGCGCAACCCGAAGCGGGCCGCGAGGGAGAGCTTCTCCTGCATGGTGTCGCGGGCGTGCACGTCATCACCCGCGGAGCCTTCGCCACGTTCGGAGAAACTCTCCCGGATCAGGTTCCTACGATTGGAGGTCGCGTAGAGCCTGACGTTCTCGGGCGGCTCTTCGACGCTACCTTCGAGGAGCGCCTTGAGAGCCTTGTACTCGACCTCGTGCTCCTCGAAGGAGAGGTCGTCGACGAAGAGGACGAAACGCCGCCCGCGTCCGCGCAGCACCTCGAGCACCCCAGGCAACCCAGCGAGGTCCACTTTCTTTACCTCGACCAGCCTCAGCCCTTCTTCCGCGTACTCGTTCATGATGGCTTTGACCGTAGAAGATTTGCCGGTCCCCGGCAGGCCGTAGAGGAGCGCGTGGTGGGCCGGAAGCCCGGCGAGAAAACGCTCCGTGTTTTCGATCAAAGGCTCCCGCTCTTGCTCGTAGGCGACCAGCTCGGCGAGGCTGACAGGGTCAGGGCGAGAGACGGCCCTGAGTCGCCCTTCCCTCCAGTGGAAAGCCCTGTGGCGGCCGAATGGTCCTGCGCCGTGCCTGGCGTAGTGGCCGGCCAGAAGCTCCGCGCAGGCTCCCCAGTCCTCCGCCGCCGAGAGCTTGCGCGCGATCTCGCGTCGCGGAGACTCCTCCGCTGGCTCGGGATTCGTCCAGGGGACCCAGATGCCTGACAGAGCGGGCACCGCGGACTCGATCCTGCCTAGCAACATTGCCGCGTCCAGCGCGAACATCTCTCGAAGGGTGCGCAGATCCCGTCCCGCCTGCTCCAGCACGGAGGGGCTGATCTCCCCCCGCTCAGCCCCCAGGCTGAACGGGTTCTCGTCGTCGAGGATCCTGCCCACAAGATGCGACTGCCACGCATCAGGGAGCAGTCGCTCGTCCTCGATGGCGAGCCCCTCCCACAACCGTCCGAAGACACTGGCGACGGCGCCAGCATCAGGACGCTCCTCCTCGAGCAACCCCAGGAGATCCAGCAAATCCCGCGCCACGGCCGAGTCCAGAACACCGCGCAGCGTCGCGATCCCCCGCGCCCGGATCAGAAGAGTTGCCAAGTCCCCACGCTCCATATACAGAACTCTAGCACTTCAGCATTTCAGCCAGTCAGCTTTCGCATGGGCAGGTCCTCGCTGACATGCTGACAAGGCGGCGCAGCCGCCGTGCTGAAATGCTGACCAGCTTATGTATATATGTCACGCTGTTTGAAGACGAGTGCGGCGAGGAGTGAGAGTGCGAGCACTATGAGGGTTATGCTGCCGAAGTGTGTCCAGTCTATGCCGTTCTCGATCGCTGAACCGTAGTAGTAGAAGACGGAGACGGGCCGCCAGTCTTCGAGGTCTTCCGAAGCCCGGCCTATGGTGTCTATCAGGTAAGTGCCGAAGAGCAGGAAGGCGGGGACGGCGATGGCGAGTCCCCTGCGGTGGAACAATGCCGAGCATAGCAGCGCCACGGTGCCGAACACGATGCAAATGGGCCACAGGTTGAGGACAGCGTCGGCCACCTCGCGCAGGGAGAGGTCTACATCGACGAGCGCGGCCGTGCCCCACGTGAGCAGGCCGACGACGGCACAGATCTCCAGCAGAGAGATGGATACGGCGATGACGTTTCCTGCGACGAGCTGCCAGCGAGGCAGGGGGTTGCCGAGCAGGACGTCTATGGTGCCGCGCTCCTCGGCCCCTGCTATAGCGTTCGCGAGCGCGAGTATCGGGAAGAATGACAGCGCAAGCGGCGCGAGTCCGAAGACCTGGGAATGGAGGTAGTTGGCAGGGTCGCCGAGGTCGGTTACGCCGAAAGCCTCGAGCATACCCTTAGGGTAGGCGTCCATCAGTTGGTTCAGCTGGTCCGCGCTCCCCTCGATAGCCGTGAATGAGGCGACCATCGCGGCGCTGTAGAGTCCGAGCGCGGCCCCCCAGATGATCACACCCCGCAACTGCATCCTGACGGTGTGCGAGACGAGCGCGAACAGCGTCCCCCCTGCTCTTGCGGCATGCCTTCCCTTCTCACCCCGATTCAGAACCACGCTCATCGCCCTTCTCCGTTCTCCCGCTCGTAGTAAGTGAGGAAGACTTCCTCGAGGCTGGGCCGCTCGTACTCCATGTTTACGAGCCTATGCCCGGCCGCCAGCTTGACCATCTCGTCGAGGCCGTCGTCGAGGGTGAAGGAGATCCTCTTCCCGCCACCCTCGAGGTTCCTGACGCCGGAGAGATCCGCGAAGGGCTTGGGGTCGACGTCTTCTGCGAACGTAAGGACCACGTGCCTGAAGGACTTGTCTATGAGCGTCTCCGTCGTCTCGACAGCGGCTAGCCTGCCGCCGCGGATGATCCCCACCCGGTCGCACACGCGCTCGACCTCTGCAAGGTTGTGCGAGGAGAAAAAGACCGTGCGTCCCTCGGCCCTGACCTCTTCGATGATGTCGAGAAACTCTTCCTGCACGAGTGGGTCGAGACCGCCGGTAGGCTCGTCGAGCATCAACAAAGGCGGCCTGTGGAACATGGCCTGCACGAGCCCGATCTTCTGCTTGTTCCCCCGCGAAAGCCTCCGCATCGGACGGTGCAATTCGGCCCCGAGCCTCTCCGAGAGCTCGCGCGCGTAGCCGAGGTCCTTGACGCCGCGCAACCTGGCGAAGTACTCGAGAAGCCCTTCTCCCGTCATCTTGTCCTCCAGGGCGAACTCCCCTGGCAGGTTGCCGACCCTGGCCCTTATCTCCACGCTGTCTCTCCTGATGTCGAGGCCGAAGACCTCGCCACGCCCACCCGTCGGCCGCAAGAACCCCAGCAGCGTCCTTACCGTCGTGGTCTT